>JAWODE010000046.1:0-2716 GCA_046483455.1 Candidatus Hydrogenedentota bacterium
ATGTTAAATGGTGCGTTCAGGTTGCCGTAGAACTGCTTGAGGTTCCCCCGGGCGCAATCGCGCAATACTTCGCGCCAAACCATCTCGCCTTCGCCAATTACGACGGCGTCGCAATGGGCCGCCGCTTCTTTCGGGAGACAACTCACGTGCGGTCCCCCGAGCACGGTGGGAATGCCCAGTGCCCGGTATTGGTTGGATAGTTCATACGCCCTGCCGATCTTGGCGGTATAGGTGGATATGGCGACCATGTCGAAGTCCGCGGGGAGCGTGTCCTGTTCTTCCAGATCGTCCAACTCCCAATACGCGTAGTCATGCTCGTCCCCGGTCATGCCGGCGAGGGTGAGCAGGGCGAGACTTGGCAACGAGGCAATGTGGTTCCACCGTTCGGCGATGCCGTAGAGCGAGCGGCCCAGTGCATTTACTTTGGGGTCATAAGGCCGCACGCCGTTTATTGCTATAAGGCCGATGCGCATTTTTGTCCTCGTGAAATAGCGGCTGCGATTAATCTATTCGGTGTAGTTCGCGGCTCTCACTCAAAATCA
The DNA here is from genome assembly GCA_046483455.1 of Candidatus Hydrogenedentota bacterium. Lineage (GTDB taxonomy): Bacteria > Hydrogenedentota > Hydrogenedentia > Hydrogenedentales > SLHB01 > UBA2224. The sequence continues at coordinate 543 of JAWODE010000046.1, forward strand.
TCCAGGGTGGCGCGCTCATGAATACTTAGGGTCTCCATAAGCCGGTCGCGTTCTTCGGCAGCGCGGTTGACGCCCTCGATGGCGGCCTCCTGGATGGCCTCCAATTCCTGACGGTAGGGCGTTTCCTTCACGCCGTACTTATCGAGCAGGAAACCGTATTTTTTCTGCATAGCGGTTGCGACCGGGCCTTTGAGACGATGGCCCATCTTCCGTGCGGGATTGCCGCCCCATACCTCGAGAGGACCGATGTCTTTGGCCACGAAGCTGTTGGGCGCAATGACGGCGCCGTCACCGATAGCCACGCCGGGACCAATATAACATCGGCTGGTGATCATAACGCAATCCCCAATCACAATCGGTTCGGCAATGTGAGGGGTTAGACGCCAATGTTCCGCCGTGCCGTACACCAAGTGATTGGTATCTCGGACCACCGTGAACTCGGCGAGCCCGGTATATTTGCCGATTTTGATCATCGAGGTGGCTTCGAACAGGCAATAAAAGCTGATGCCTGTCCGGTCGCCGATGAGGATTTTGCCGTCACCGTTGGTGCGCATGATGACGTTGTCGCGGATTTTTACGCGTTCGCCTACTTCCACGTGGCCTTCAACAAGCAGGTTTTTTCCTTGAAAACGGCACCCTCTTCCCATTTTGACGAATTTGCGGCCATGTTTCCATGTGCGGTAACGCCGTACGAATTTTCGCATGCTTTACTCCTGCTATTGACATCAGTATAGCGGGTGACAGGCACGGGCTCAATTTTCCGTGTGCGGTTAGGTGGTTTGGCATGGCGTGGCGCCACGTGGTATCCTATCGGTGTAGGCGTATGCCTGTAATGCCAGTCAGGCAAGATAGTAGATATGTTTCAGGGCCGCGCGAAAGGAGTGTGGCCGTTTTGGGGGAGATTGCATGTTTCAAGACCAGGGGGATATCGAAGGGTTATTTCGGGTTGGATGTCCCGCCGTAATCCATACCAATCCCGGGGAACGCGATGAAAAGCGTTACTCGACGGTAGTTCGTGGATGGTATCAGGGAAGCTATGTGCTTTTAGATAAGCCAATTACGGAGGAAACAAGCGCCCCCTTTGCGAAGTCGCAGCGGTGTTTGGTCCGTTTCCTTTCGGAAGGCAAGGCCTGCGGATTCCCATGCACGCTCTTAAAGAGTGGCGAGGCGGCATCTCCGTATCTGCGCGTGTCGTGGCCGCGCAAAATCGAATGTGTGGGAATCCGGAAGCACGAGCGGGTAGAGATACACGTACCGTGTAAGATTGCTTCGCAAGACCATGACGGTCTCGAAGGGCAGACGGTTGATGTGAGTGGCGGAGGCTGTGGGGTCTGGACGAAGGCGCGCATTGCTCCCGAGACGCCTCTTCAGCTCTCATTTCATTTGCCGGATGGAAGCGCGGTGGTAGGCGCCCGGGCGACCGTTTGCAGTGCCCGGGCTGCCGGCAAGGGGTTCTTTCTCGGGTGCAAATTTGAAGAGGAGGAAGAGGCCCGTACCACCTGCGACTTCTTTGTCACGACAACCCTCGAGCGTATGCGGGGTGAAACGGATGAAAAACGCGCGGTGTTATTGGAAAGTGAAGATGTCCGTTCGGACAGCACGCGCGAGAAGCTTGAGGCCAAGGGCTATCGGGTAATTACGGCATCCTGCATCGTCGACGCCTTTTTCAGCCTTCGCATGGCCTCGCCGGACTGTTTCTGGCTGGGGGCCGAGCAAGGTGAACTCTCGGCTTTGGATATTTGCCGCCTGGTGCGTGCAACACGGGGTTTCGAGTCTCTTCCTATCTATGTCATTGGTGGTCATGACACGGAACTTATGAGTGGACTAAAAAAAATGGACGTAGTCTACGTGGCGTCTATTGAGGTTATGGACAACGTTCTTGCGTGATGTTTGCGAGGCCTACGCGAGGCGCAATGCAGCGCACGTGAAGCGGTCCCGCCAAGAACATTCATCAATCCGCTATCCGGGGTGTCCAGAAGTTAGACAAATCTCTTTCGATAGGCTCCCGGGATGCGTAAAGAAAACGAGAGTACTCTCTGTGCTTTGATAGAGCCACTGCTTTTGGCACGGGTGATATTTCCCGGCAATTCGTATGACAAGAATTCAGACCCTCGCCCGATAACGAAGCACCCTATTTTTGTCCTGCACGGATTTGGTCGATTTGCGCCGCGAGG
>JAWODE010000139.1:0-19081 GCA_046483455.1 Candidatus Hydrogenedentota bacterium
TATTACCGGGCTTTGTTCTGGGAAACCGGCATGATCGGTCAACTGCTGTATCTCGAAGCCGAGGCCGCGGGCCTGCGCGGTACAGGCATCGGATGTTACTTTGACGAGCTCGTGCACGGCGTGGTGGGGCTCGAGGGGCCGCGCTTCCAGTGTTTCTACCACTTCACCGTAGGCGGTTCCATCGACGATCCACGCCTCAGCACCCTGCCGCCGTATGATCGTCGGTAAGGCGATCGGGCCCGTTCCGGAATTTTCGCGCGCGTTTTCTTTCTACGCCAGCTCCGGCACCTCGAACCCTTCGCGGTATTCGCGGGTGAGAAGGGCGTTAGCTTCATCGTCGCCGGGGAACGTCTCGGTCTCGGGATCGAAGCGGACCGTACGTCCCAAGCGGTAAGCAATGTTGCCGAGATGGCACAAGGCCGCGGCGATGTGTCCCTGCTCGACTGTAGCAGGTACGGCATCGGGGTCGCCCTTTTTGACGGCTTCGATGAACCCGTCCATATGGGTCTGGGTCGAATTGACCTTTTCCGGGGCCGGCTTGTCGTCGGGAATGACTTTTTCGTCTTTTCCATAGAATGTGCTGCCGTTCATGTATCCCTGGTCGCCGTAGGCCATTACGAAGGGCAGGGAATCCGTGTACCGGTTGCGCACGTCGAAATGGAGGAGCGTGCCGTCGGCGAAGGTATGCGTGATGGTCTGGGTATTGGGCGTTTGGCGCGCGTCGACTGTGTAGCCGAAAATACCGCCGCTGCTGTGGGTCTTGACCGGCAGCCCCTTGTCGATGATCCAGTTGATCATATCCATGCGATGGGGGCCGTTGTTCCCGGTCTCGCCGTTGCCGTAGTGCCAGAACCAGTGCCAATTGTAATGCACGTAGTTGCGGCTGAAGGGTCTTTCGGGCGCGGGGCCCTGCCACAGGGGCCAATCGAGCCACTCGGGCGGGTCTTCTTGGGGGGGATAATTGAAGGCCTCGCGGAAACGGGATACCCCGCTACGCAGCATGTAGATGTCGCCGATGATGCCCGAGCGTGCGCGTTCGGCAATACGCTGATAAGCCGGCTCCGAGCGGCGCTGCGTGCCGTGTTGGGCCACGCGGCCGTATTTCTTTTGTGCGGCGACCAATTGCCGCCCTTCCCAGATGGTGTGCGAGATAGGCTTTTCGATGTAAACATCTTTGCCGTTTTCCATGGCCCAAATGCCGCAGAGTACATGCCAATGATTCGGTGTGCCCACCGTGATCGCGTCGATGCCCTCCGCGGCCACCATGTCGCGGTAGTCCACATAAGTCGCGGGACGTTTGCCCGTCATTGACTCGACTTCTTTGGCGCGGTTTTCGAGAACGCGCTTGTCCACGTCGCACAAGGCCACGACCTCGGTGTCGTCGCGGGCCATGGCGGCTTTGGCGAGTGACCAGCCCCGGCCGTTGAGTCCCGCGGACCCGACCTGGATACGTTCGTTGGCCCCGAAGACGCGGCGGGAAGCCATACTTCCGGCGGCAATGACCGCGGCGGACGATGTCAGGAAATTGCGGCGTGATATGCTCATGAATAACCCCTTTCGGTAGTAGCGTGACGTGCAAAAGACATGGAGTAATTATGAAAAACTTGCGCATCGAGACGCAAATGGATATACGCTGTTGCCGAATCAGAAGACCCGCTTCGGCGTGGTTTCCCACTTCCTGAGCGGGATCGCGCAAGCGGGAGATTGCAGCGAGGGGTGGTGTGGGAAAAGCGCCGGTTTACGCGGCGCCTTGCGCGGGAAGGGATTCTTTGGTGGGCGTTTCGTTCTCAGCTTCGGTCTCTTCGCGTTTTCGGAGGTACTCCTCGATAGCGGTCGAGCGAGCGACTACGCCCAAGGCAATAAGGAACCAATAGGGTTCCATGATGCGGACAACGAGAAACGTGATCGTGCCCAGGCTGTGCACAATCATCGCGATGGTGGCGGCGCACCCCGCAAGACCCACGGCCCGGCCCACCCAGTCTTCCGTCCATCGAAAGGCCTGCGACGTTGTGCGAAGAATCCGCCATTGCATGAAAAGAAACGCCGCCAAACCCAGAAGGCCGGTCTCGATAATGACCCGTGCATATTGACTATCGAGCACGTTGCCCCAGGCCACGCCGCCGCCCAGCCACGGCCAGACGCGCAAATTGTGGCGCACTTTCTGCCACACGTAAATGCGTTCATAGGTTGATTTGTCGACCTGGAGCCCTGTTTCTTTGCCGCCGATGGTGATCTCTTTCCCTGAACCACGCTGGAAGGTGTAATTCACCCGGTCCTTTACTTCTTCGGGCATCAGAACCGACGAACACAACAGAATCAGGACGGTCATAACAATGATGCTGAACCACCGGCTTTTGAATCCAAGCGCGATAAGCCCCACGATTAACGCGAGATAGGACGCGCGTGAAAGGGTGTATAAGAAGGGCCAGAGCGTCAGGGCAAAGACACAGGCCGCCAACACTTTTCGTTTCAGGTCCGGCGCTTGCGTAAACAGCGCCCCCGACACCATCATGACGATCACGAGATACCCCCCGAGGGTATTGGGTTCGCTTCCTCCCGTCTCAAACGGGGCGCTGATACGCGCGGTGCTTCCCGTGAGCCAAATCCCATAGAAGGATACACACAACGATGCAGCCAGAAAGACGAGCAGTTGCCAGCGTACCTGGTCGAGATTCCGGATGGCGTTTCCCACCAGGAAAAACACCATGTAAAACTCCGCCATTTTCACCACGACCAGAAATGCGACCTGCTTATCCCAATACCCCAGTGAAAGCTGCCACGCCCGGAGGGTAGAAAGGATGGCTACCCCATAGTACAGCACAATCGCCGCATTGATCGGACTCGGCCGCCATAGCAGGGGTTTTCCTTCCCAGGCCTGGCGGGCCAGAACACCGAGAAACACCAATACAATCAGCACGTCGTCAAACCGTAAGCTGAGATTGCGGCGGCCCATTCCCACCGGCCCGGCGTCGATTTCGGGAGAAAGCACCATCGCTATCACCAGCAACGCCACCCCCACTTCGACCTTGACGAGGGTGCAGCAGAACACGAAAAGGCTTACGCCTGCCACGATGGTATACGACGGATTGTACGTGATGAGATAGAAAAAGAGGACAATCACGCTGCTTGCGAACAGGAAGGCGAGAAATGCCGGAACTTCCACCCGGCTTTCAGCCACTTCACCGCGGCCGATTCGATATTCACGATCGCCGAAAAGCGCCAAGAGCAAATCCTCGAATGCGCATACTTAAACGAAGCATGCCCGTTTTCATTGTCGCCGCAGTTTACAGGGGCGAATACCACCTCCGTTCGCGGTATTCACTGGAATCGTCGTCATAATAGGCATAGTAATAGTGGCGGCGGCTTGTGGCTAGTCCGTTAAGCACCGCCCCGGCGATGTTCGCGTTGGCCGTCTCGAGAAGTTTCGTGGCGCGGGCGATGGTTTCCCGCCGCGCATACTTGGCCGAGATTACCTGCACCACCGTATCGGTGTCTTTTGCCAGTAGTACCGGGTCCGTTACCACCAAAATGGACGGTGCATCGCACAGCACCAAATCGAATTCCTCGCCCAGGTCGCGCATGAGCTGCCGCATTTTGTCCGAACCGATGAGTTCGGAAGGATTGGGCGGCACCTCCCCGCTCGAGGCCATCCAAAGATTCTCGACATGTGTCGGCCGCACAATGGCATGAGGGTCGAGGTTCTCTCGCAACAGGTCTGCGAGGCCCGGACCGCGTTCCATCCGCAATACCCGGTGCACGTTCGGGCGCCGCATGTCCGCATCGACGAGAAGCACCCGCATCCCGCTGTCCGCAAACGTGACGGCCATATTCACGGCGGTTGTCGTTTTGCCTTCGGCCGGTACCGCGCTCGTGATTAGCACCGTCCGGGGTTTCTGTTGAATGGTCGCCAATTGAAACCGCGTGCGCAGCGTGCGGTACGCTTCCGACACCGGGGATTTCGGGTCGTGGAGGGTGACGATGGAGGCATCCATCTGTTCATCTTCAGCGTCCGGAACATAAGTGGGACGCCCCCGTTTCCCGTCAAAGCGTCTATACGGAATTGTGCCGATGACCTCGAGGCCGACGTATTCCGTCACGTCCTCGATACTCTTAATCGAGGTGTCGTTCATTTCGATCATGATAGCGGCGCCCAGACCCGCCAGCAGACCGACCAGCCCCCCGATGGCGATGGTAGCGGCGAGGCTGATATTCTGCGTGTGCATCGACTCCGTTCGGATGGGCACCTGCCGCGTCAACTCACCCTTGCCGCGCTCCAGCGACGTCCGCAGTTCCAATTCGATATCCAGGAGCTTGTCGAACTCGGTCCGCAATTTCTCGACGGCGCGCAGGAGCCGCTGGTGTTCGAAATTCATGTCCGCCAGTTCGGGCAAATCCTCGCGCCGCTCGCGCAGCAACGTCTGGATCGCCGCCATGCGCGTATCCAGCGACATCATCTCCAGTTGAAGCTCACGGTACTGGCGATTGAGATTCTCACGCTCTTTCCAGAGTGCGCTGCCTCCGTCCACGCCGTGTTCAAGTTGTTCGAGGGCGCGTAGAATCTCGAGTTTCTTGTCCTCGATATCCTGGCGTAAGTCCTGGAGCGGTGGATACGCGTCCGTATACTGGATGGTCATGCTGAGTTGTTCACTCATCAATTCATCCAGTTCCTGAAGGAGGTCTTTGACGACAGCGTCGGTGACTTGTCCCAGCGCGGCCGGCAATTCCTCATCCATGTTCCCCAGCCGCGCTTTGACGCTCTCGATGCGTGCCTCGAGTTGTTCCCGCGTGGTTTGGGCCTCGACAAGTTCTTCATTCCACTCGTCCAGTCGCTCGACCATGCGGTCGTGCTGGCGAAACCCCATCGCCTCGCGAAACGCCCATTCTTCGCGTTCTTTTTCCTCGAGCTCCCGTTGAATCTGCTCGATTTGTGCCTGCACGAACGCCAATTTCTCGCGTTCGGTCTCGATCTGCATTTTCCGGTGATTCTGAATCATAGCGCGTGCGGCAAATTCCGCAATGTTGGTTGCGTCCCGTTCATCGTCGCGTGTACAGGTGATGGATACGGCGTTGGTCCGGTCATCGAGTTGTATCTCGAGCGATGCCGCCACGTCGTCCGCGGCGGCTTGATACTCCTCTTCGGTGGCGAGACGGCCCCACTTTTCGCCCGCGGTCATGTCCTGGCGCACAAGCGCCTTTACAATATCCGGGGCGATAGCGCGCGGATTCGTATTGACGGGCGGCGTGCGAGGATTGCCCCCGGGAGTCAATGGAATCGTTTCCCACATCGACGGTTGGACGTAAAGCTCTGTTTCCGCGACGTAGAGGGTTTGCCGTTCGTATTGGATGAACCCGAACACGCCGAACAAAAGTGCTCCGGCGAGGGTTCCCACAAGCGCGATGTACCACCGCCGGTATAAAACATTCAGAACAAAGCGAAACTGGTTTTCATCGCGCCGGGCCACATGTTTTTCGATGTCGGATGCGGTACTCGCCATCTGGTTATTCCTCGGCCTCCCCTTCCGGCGCCTCGTCGGGCAACACTCCCGCTTCCTGCAAATCGGTGCTCGAAAGGTTAATCATCCGGTCCCACGTTACGGACTCGGGCGTTTCGTGAACCGTAGGGGTCACGAATACCATGAGCTCCGTGTCCTCCTTGGAATGTTCGACCCGCTTGAACAGCTTGCCCAATCCAGGGATTTTCCGCAGAAAGGGCACCCCCTGTTCCACGTCGTGCATTTCATTGCGGTAGATGCCGCCCACCACCACCGTTTGGTTGTTTCGCGCCAGGGCCTCCGATTCGGCGCTGCGCACCGAACGGATGGGGACGTTATTCACGGAGCCAATGGGGAAGGATACTTCGGGCTTCAACTCGAGCCGGACATAGTCGCCCGTATCGTCTTCGTGCACATGCGGAGTCACCTCGAGTTGAATGCCTAGTTCGATAAACTCGATGGAAAAATGCGAGCGGCCCGATACTTCGGTCCCGAATTCAGTGTACGGGAACAAATCCACCATCTCGATGCGAGCCGGGCGGTGGTTTATGGTCAACGTATGTGGATTCGCCAACAGCTCCGCTTTGTCATCGGAAACCAGCGCGTCGACAAACGCCCCGACGTCAACGTTCTCGTTGAGCAAACCAAAGAACATTTGCCCTACCTTGGGGACCATCGCGGGCACATTTAACCGGCGGTCGAAGTCGCCGTCTTCGACAAATTCGCGCCCCTGAAGATAATAGCTGTTCCCCCCAAACAGGCGGCCGTAAAAATCTTCATTCGTGAAGGGACTTGAACTTGTCCCGCGATACGAATTTACCGTCGGCACCTGATTCGGCATAGGGTAACTGCCCCCAAGCATTTGGGCCTCCTGCACCCACCACCGAATGCCGAGATCCTTCAGCGCGCCCTTTTGCACTTCCGCAATTTTCGCCTCGATTCGCACCTGCGTGCGCTGACTCTGCATGTCGTCCAGTTGGGAAATCACCGATAAGACGTTCTCGACAGCGTCCGGTCGGTCCGTGACAATGATCGAATTGGTTTCCGCGTGGTAGTTGATGCTTCCCCCCTCTGAAGTGACCCCCTCCAACGCCTCAAAAACCGATTCCGCGTTGCTCGATTTCAACGGCACAATCCGGGTCTCCATTTCCGCCGTGCGAAAACCTCCGGTCTCCGGTGTTACGACACTTCGCGCAACCTCGACACGCGGATTGCGAATGTAACGTTCCAGGGCGCTTCGGACCAGCGCGGACGCTTCCGATTCCTTCATCCCGGCTACGTGCAATTCTCCCACGAACGGTACTTGGATTTTGCCGTTCATATCCACTTGAGTCGTTGTGGAAAACTGCGGCTGACGGTGAACGTCAACGTAGATTAAGTCGCCGTTTTCAATAGTCTCATTTTCTTGGGCGGCAACGGCCAGGCAACATACGGCCGTGCCCAGGACCAACCACCATTGACTCGATGCTCGGCGCATCATAATGCTGTTTCTCCCCGTTCGCGCATGGCGCCGTTCACAGCGTCTCCCGCTTTGCCGCTCAGCTTCCGCTGGAACCGGCGTCCATGGTACCTTGTTTATTCTCCCTTTCCCGCGGCCCTGTGGCGTCGCTGGAAGTGAATCCCGTCTTATGGGCGCCGGGGGGCATGGGTTCCCCGTCTTGTGGAGGCGCCTCTTGCCGGTCCCGCGCTTGCTCCGGAGCCAACGCGGTCAGTTGCGATTCCAACAGGGCGATGCGGCGCTTTAACTCGTCCGCACGTACAAAGTCGAGGCCCGGAACTTCGGCCGCGTGTTTCCAATACTCGAGGGCTTGCTCGAGGTACTCGCGTTTCGCCTCCGGGCTCTCCGTATATTCGGCAAGCTTCTCGTAGATTAAGCTTACGGCGCAGTAATCCTCATCCGGAGTGTAATTGTCTTCCAGACGGGCTGCTTGCAGGTAAGTGCGCCGGGCCATGTCATATTCGCCCAGTTTGGTATGAGCGCGCGCCAGGGTCCGCAAAATGGGCACCGCTCCCCCGGGATCGCGTAAGCGCAACTCCGGATGGCGCAATAGTTGGATGGTGCGTTGCGGTTGGCCCAGTTCAAGATAAAGAATCCCTTGTAGCGTTTTAGCCCGTGCAACTTTTCTGTGGCCGGGAAATTCCTCCTGAAATTCCTCGAGCAGGCGCAACGCTTTCTCGAGAGTTTTCTTTCCGCCCGTGCCATCCATGCCCCACGTGAACGCGCTGCAAGCCGCCCCAAAAAGCGCCTCGGCACGTTCGGCAACACCCCGCGGAAGCGACTGTGCTACCCGCTCGTATTGCTGCATTGCCCCCGCGTAGTCTTCGTGCGAGACCAACTCCCGCGCTTCGGCAAGCAACGCTTCCGGACTGCTGAGCTGCTGCCGCACTAACAGAAATGCCTGATACCCGCCTATTGCCAATACCCCGACAACCGCCATCACGATCGACGCAACGATCAAATAGCGCAAGAGACGTCGTGGTCGTCGGTTGCGATTATGGGACTTCCGCCGGGCTTCGGCCGGAATCTTGTCCCCTCCCTGCCGTTGCGGCACGTCGCCAGAGAACCGTTCCGCGGCGGCCACCAAGTCCCTGGGCGGCTCTCGGGATGCCCGTGCATCTTCCTTGTCGCCTGTATGTTCCTCGATAATATTGTCGCCCGCAGCCTCGCGCGGCTGCGATTCCAATTCCTCGAGCAACGCTTGCGCTTCGCCCAGGGTGGTCCGTTTCTCCTCCCCGGATTCGGAATCGCCCCAGAAACCACCGTCGGAATCGTACGGGGAAGCGTCTATCCTTGTCTGCTCCGTGTGCAAGTGGTTCTCCGAGGGATCGGATTCGTCATCAGCCTCTTCAACGGCCGCCGAAGTTTCCAGGTCCTCGATGCCGGGCCCCGCAAACGTTTCCTCTTCTTCGCTGAAATCGTCCTCGGCGGCCAAAGCGTCCGTTGCGGGCAGTTCTTCTCTCGTATCCTGCGCGGGTTCGACAGCTTCTGCTTCTTCCTCCGGAATTTCTTCGTCGGAAGGAGTTTCGAAGGAGAAGGGTTCGGCTTCTGGCTCGTTCTCAGGTACGGCCTCTTCTCGAAATGCGTCTACTGGGGGCTGGTCAATCTCGATTTCGAACTCTTCGCCTGTTTCTTCCTGGCTGAATTCATCTTGTGTGCCGTTTTCAGGTTCAGTTTCGTCCGGACTCCCCGCAGGTTCTTCAATAACAATGGGCTCGTTGTCGGATTCCTCGGGTGTCTTTTCCTCCAAATCCCCGTCGCCATCGGTAAACGGCGCGGATTCTTCCGGTGAGGAGCCCTCGTCGTTTTGAAATGCGGGTTCATCCGAAGCGCCAAGCGTCTCGCGTTCTTCGCTATTCTCCTCCACCCTTGTCAAGCGCGAAATATCGGAATGTTCATTGCCGATGTCGCTTTCATCAAACGTGGTTTTGGCCTCCCCGGAAAAATCGCCATGCTCGTCGTCCAACGTTCCAACGTCCTGCGAAAGGTCGGCTACAATACCGCGCAATTCCGTAATCGAGGAAGGGCCCTGGAGACCCTGAATGATTTCAGCCGCATCCGGTATCCTTTTTTCGAGAGTTCCCGGCGTCATGTCGGTGTCGACATCGGCGATGCCTTTTTCATAGAAGCTCAACGGAGGTTCGGTGAGTTCCGCTTCTTCTTTGGTCTCCGAGTTGTCCGGAGCCACCTGTTCATGGTTCTTGTGCGTTTTCTCGTGGCGGCTATAGGTGAGTCCCGACATATCCAGAAACTCTTCGTCGCTGGTTTTTTCCTCGTCGGGCACGCCGCTTTCAAGGCGCGTGTCGTTCAAGCCGTCGAGAAACGCATCGTCAATGCGTTCCATTTCCTCGATGACGTGCTCGTCGATGCCCGAAGGCAAGCGTTTTTCAGGGTCAGTGTTCGGCGACATGATCGGCACCTGTGACCCCGTAGGGCCTTCCCTGGGTTTTTGCCTGCGAGGCTATGCGCATCATCCCCCGGCGTATCCCCTCTCCCTCATGGTTCTTCGCTGAATATACTGCCGCGATTTCCTTCCGCGTTCAAAAGCAGTTGGTTGGCGCGCTGTTGCAACATACTCTGTGGCTGTTGTCGAGGTCCAATCCCTTCATCTTCAGACTCGGGTTCGAGCCCCACGGGACGCGGCTGAGGTTCCTCGGCTTCCTCCAGCGCCTCTGAAATCCGTGAGTGCCGCTCCGGGTCGGGCAGCGTGGTTTTCTGGATCGTGTGCAAGATAACCGCCTGCCCAATCTGCCGCGAACGAATATGCGCCGCCAGCAACAACGCATTGCGGCATACCGTCACCGTTTCCCGCGGACTCCCGTGTGCGTAAGCGTAAATCGTCTTGACCGCGCCGTCGTCGAAGACGGGCGCCTGCCCGCCGACCGCTCCGGCCTGCCGCAAGCGAAAATCGATCAGCCCGCGTGTTTCGGCCAGGCTCAGCGGCCCCAGCGTGAAACTCATGTTGACCCGTTGCGCAAAATTCGGCGCCGCCCGCAACACATCCAACCACTCCATCTGCGCAAAAAACACGAGATTGAGCAGCTTATGGTGGGGGGTTTCGAGATTTTGCACAAGGCGGAGGAGTTCCAGTTGGCCCCGCTTGTTCAGGTTTTGCGCATCGTCGATGATCAACGTGTTAATGCGTTGGTGATGATTCAAAAGATACCGGTTCAAGGCTTCCATATACGCTACGAACGATCGCGGCTCCGGCTGGAGACCAAACTGGCTCACGATCGCTTCCAGCAGCGAGAAACTTGTCCACGACGGAATCGGCGAACCGATTACGGCGACATTGTAGCGCTCAGGCTTCGACCGCATGCCGGTCAAGGCCTTGCGCAAGAGGGTCGTCTTCCCCGTCCCGTAATGCCCGAGGATCACGGCGATGCCGTTGCGCTCGTCTATGCTGTTCCACAGGCGAAACAGGCATTCTTTGTGCTCCCGCGTCGCATAGAAATACATGGGGTCCGCGGTGGCTGCGAAAGGCTGCCTGCGAAGTCCAAAAAAACTTAACAAGGCCTGCGATGTATCGATGTTCTCCATGGAGCGCTAACTTATGCCCTCAAACCAGTCACAGCGGACCAGACATTCCCATGCTCTACTGCTGAGGCTCCCCGAAACCCATGATCTCCCGCTTATGCGAGTGTTCACGACACCATCGTACACCCACTCCGGCAAGGGCTCACGTTCGGTTTGTGTTTTCTTCCGAATGTACTTTCCCACCAAAGCCCCGTGTAGATAAGGCCGCGCAGGTACAACCCGCCCGCCACTTCAATGGCCCCACGGCCGTGTTGCCTCCCCTTTGCCAACAGCGGAAACACCGCCGGCGGCGAACCTTTACCCGCTTGGTTCGGCTGCCGGCTCTTCAGCCAGACATGCACAACATTTCGCGAACAAGTAACTCAATGTCATTCTAGACCAACCGTGCCAAACTGTCAAGGCGCATAAGACAACGTGTTGTGCTATTTTTCGTAAATACCACAATATATAGTATAAAGCCTGAGCCAGCCATGGACGGGATGTTTATATTCTTGCCCCGTTTCCCCCGGAAGCTGTCATTTCTGCGATAAAACAAGGAACTGCGGAAAGGTCGCGCACAACTGTAAATGCTTCGGTGTTCGCGGGATTTCAGGCGCCAATTGTGCAAACGGAAACGGGCCAAAGGATTCATAAATACGTCACGTACGTGCCGTGCGATCTTGCAAACATCGAAGGACGGTTTTTTTACGCATTCATAAGATCAGCCCCGAGAAATGCGTGCGTGGTCTTTCAAGCTTGCTCCATATCCTCGAGCATTTTCTGAGGGGCGCTAGATTCTTGCTCGCAGGATCGAAAAGCCCAACTTGCGCATGGGGGCACCCCCGTTGTGGAAATACATGCCCTCGTAGAAATAGCCGCGCACCGCCACGTGCGTATGGCCGTAGTACACATCGGTCACGCCGGAATCGGGCCCGTGACCCACATCTTCGAGATAATGCACGAGCCGTTCCGCGACCGCTTTTCGGGGAAAGACGATCCGCGGAACCGTACGGTGCGCGCCCAGCAAAAACGCCAGATCGTACAGCCGGTTCACCAGGCGGCCGCGTTTTCGGTCCAAATGCCATATCTGGCGCGCCGCCTCGAATTCCGCCTGGGTCATTTTGCGGTCTACCACGTCGCCGTGGAGAAATACGGTTGAATTCAGACGCAACAAATCGTGATGGCAACTGAGATTCGGTGTATTTGCCGCCAAGTCTTCCACTTTTTTGATGAACGGCAGCACACTGTCATGGTTGCCAAACACATAATGGAACGTGCAATGAGGATACCGCGAGACAAGATCCTCCAGCCATGCGATGGCTTCTCGGACCGTCCGCTCCTCGGACTCGAATACGCTCCATCGAAAATCGACGATATCGCCGTTCAAGACACACCTGTCCGATTCCGAAATGGCTTGTTCGAGAGCGTCAACGTGAAGGTGCGCCTCTGAACGCTTACAAAAGAGATGAAGGTCGGAAACAACGCAAGTCTTTGACATAAAACCTCTTATCGACTTCGCGCAATACGGATACATTCCCCTGTCAGGTATGAAATCGCTATTGCGGGTCATGTTCTACTCTGGGCGCGTATCGGCACCCTGAGATGAATATTATCGCTTGGGGACTCATGCCCCATCAATTATTTATACCCGCTAATGGCTCTCAGACGCAAACCGTCTTCTCATGATGCATGGAGATTATCCGGTTCTTGAAGGTCCACGTTACGTGCTTCGGTAGCCGCCTCAGGCGTCTCATTTCCGCGAAGGTTCAGCCAAGACCCCGCGCATGCACGCATAGGCCTGCAGGCGTTCGCGGTCGGGGAAATCGTGTTCGGCGTCGGGGTAGGCGGCCATCAATCGTTCTTCGGCGCCGTAGAGCCGGAAGATGGGTAAAGCAGCTTCAACGCAATCCCGCACACCAGATACGTCAAAATTGTCGTCCTTGACCGGCGCATTGATAAACACGGTCCGCGGTGCAAGAGCGCCGAGAATGCCGGGAAAGTCGAAGGGCATCTTGGCGGGATGCTTGTCGAATTCGCTGGCGATGGTGGGCATGTAACCGTCGTGGGTCCAGCCCGTGAGGTCGCCGCCTTTGTACTTGGCGAACAGGGTGAACCCGCAACTCGTGACCATCACCTTGATGCGTTCGTCGAAAAGTCCCACGAAGAGCGTGTTGTGCCCGCCCAGCGAGTGGCCGATGCACCCGATGCGTTCAGGATCGACCTCGGGCAGGCTCTGCAACAAGTCCACGCAGCGCATGTGGTTCCAGATGCCTTTCATGGTCATGCTGGTGTAACCGTGGTCGTAGGCGCGCTTTCGGGCGTTCTGGTAGTCGCCGAAGCCGGGATAATCGGGTGCGATGGTTACGAAGCCCTGTTCGGCAAGTTCCTCGGCGTACTGGCGGTGAGGCTTGCCGCTGATGCCGACCACCACGTCCTTGCCGAATTCATAGGTGGGATGCAGGCACAGCACGGCGGGAGCTTTCCCCTGTACGTTCTTCGGAATCAACAGGTATGCCGGCAAGCGGTCCCAGGACTCGACCGCGAACGTAATCTTCTTGCGGATGTATGCCGGGAAGTCTTTTTCTTCCTCTATTTGAATCGCGAGCGGAGGGAGATTTTCGCGCGAGGGCAGTGGCCCGGCTACCTTCTCGAAATTGGCGCGGATGTGGCGGCGGCGGATATCCCAATCCCCGGGCGTTTCAACAGGATGCCGCTCGCTGGATGCGTCGAGATAGTACGACAAATCCAGTTTGTCGGCGTAAAAGGGGACCTCATCCAGACCCGCCGCCGATGCGGAGAGTCCCACCGTGATGGCCAGCGTAAGCGAATACATGGCTGAAAACTCCTATTGCAGCTGCACAAGCATGTCGGCGATTTGCATCCGTGCGCGGTCGGCAAAACCGCGGTCGAGGGGTTCTTTCCACCTAAACGTGTCCGCGCGACTGGCCTCGAGCACCTGATTCGGCAATTCCTCGAGCAGGGCGCGGGCTTTGCCGATCGTTTCGGCTGGTTTGTCGGCTTGCTCGGCCCGCGCGATGGCCTCGCGGAGCATCACCAGGTATTCGAAATCCTCGACGCTCTCGCGGATCGACTCCATGTGTTTGCCGGCCGTGACGGACGCCGGGGCGAGGAAGAACGGGCAGTAATCGGTGCCTGGCGCAACGTATTCGTTCCACGACGAGCCGCCCCCCGTGTCGCCCAGGGCCCAAAAATAGGTGGCGTCTGCCTTGTACTTCCAGCATTCCCAGGCCTGCATGCGGTGGTAGGCGTAGGGGTCCAGCAACCGGACCGGACCGCTGCACGAATAAAACTCGAGAGCGATCCCCTCGTTACGCCGGTCAACGAAATACTGCCGGTACGATTCGGGACTGTTAAGAAAGATGGGCCGGTTCGGGCATAGAACGTGACACGCGCGGACCATCTCCTGGTTGGCCTGGGCCATGTCGCCCCGGTATATGGGGTCTTCCCAGATGCGGATGCCGGTATTCATGGCATTGATGGCCTTGGCCCAGAGGAGAATCGTTTCGTCCTGTTCGGCTCGATGCGGTTCATCCACCAGCAACAGCGCGAGTTGTTCGGCCTGTTTGCCTTTATTCTTCATGTACTTTGCCCAGAATAGGGCCCATTCGCCGACGGCTTTGTTGAACTCGGGCGTGCCTTGTGTGAAATTGCCATAACGCGAACCCACAGAGGAAAAGACCAGGTAATTTTCGGCATTGGGCCAGCGCGTGATCCACTCTTCGAAGGCCGCGGTGTCGGGTTCGGTGGTCATGGCGCCGGTCTCGTCGTGTTGACCGCGAGGCATCACCCCACTCGTGGCCCAAGGCGAATCGACGAAATGCTCGACGCAATGCGCAATCACGCGGTCCATATTTTGGGGAGTGACGCCGCGGTGTCCACTCCCGTTCGAGTAGTCCCAGCCGCCGAAGTGTAGCGTTGGATTCTCGGGGAAGTCGAGCGGAAAAACGCGCATCTCGACGGGGAGACCTTGCTTACCATGATTCGCAGATGCTACCACGATCTCGCCATTATGGATTCCCGCCTCGACATCTTCGGGATGAAACGTGAGCCACACCTGCCGGGTCATGCCCGCGGGCACCTCGATCACATAACCGCCCTTCTCTTTCGGTGCTTCAGGCAACGCCGCGGCCACGGGGATTCCCGACTTGGTGCCGGTCCACTGCACTTCATGCACGGTAATATAGCCGGGATTCGGGCCGCCGGGAAGTCGTTCAATGCTTACCTGAACCGTCTCGTGTGCACTCGTGGCATTCGAAATGCTGAAGCACCCTGCGCGGTACTCGTTGCGCATAAGATGGACCGCGATCTTTGGCGATGGCTCCTTTGGCGGGTCGTCGAGAATGTAGGCCTGGTCCCACAGGGGTGGTTTCCAAAGGGTAAACGGCTGATACCCTTGCGCGTTCCAGAGGGTGCCCTGCAAGGCCAACACGCGCCGGTGAAGCTCATTAAGGGGCAAGATGGCCTTAAAGGCCTCCATTGAAATCTCCGGGATGTCCGCACACGCTTCTTTGGCGTTCGTTAGCTCCGACGCGATGGTCCGTTTTGTTTGCGTATCGATTTCAGCCGCGTTCAATTTTTCCTCGATACCGGTGATGTCCATGAGAATGCGTCGGCGAATGGCTTCCTGCAAGGAAGCGCGGACCATCGTGTCCTTAATGTTCTCGATGGGTGCGCCGGCGCGCGCCCGGTGCGTCCAGTCCTCATCGCCCTTGTAGATTTCGATTTCGTCGACGAAACCGTAGGGTTGCGCGGCGAATACAAAAGCCATGTAGCGGCCATGGGTTTGCAGGTTATCCGTCCAGTATCGGTGGGTCGAGTAGGTGTTGGGATCGGGCAAACCGTGCGCTGAACTCATCGAGACGAGTTCGCCCGCTTCGTAGAAGGTTTTGTCCTCGTCGCCGACCAGCATATAAATGGAGAGGGGCCATGTGACGCTTGCGGCGCCGGCGGCCGTACGGAACGACGCGCCGCGGATGGGCATGTCCTCACCCAAATCAACGGTGATAACCACAAACGGTTCTTTTTTCCATCCGACCGTGGATTCCTCCACCCAGAAATAACCCTCCGAGTAAACGCCGTCGGTCAGCTGGGTTTTATCGCCCGGATCGGTGCAGTGGTCGTAATCGGGCGCCGGCTCCTTGGTGTATGGTTTGCCCAAGGCGATGTTTTCGGACGGGCGTTCCCACTCCGCTGGATTCGTTTCCTGCGCGGCGCATGCCAAGGCGATCAGCAGGGAAAAGGTCACAATGGCGATTGTTTTCATGGTTTTTCTCCTCGGAAACACTGTGTACTTACGGACGTACGGTGACTGTGAAGCGGGGACCGAACACGGCGCGGCCGTGGGCTTCGAAACGCAACTCGATGCGGGTCGGTTCTCGTACCCCCTCCGTCTTCAGCGTAACCTCTTCGAGGACCGTCTGTCCAAACTTGTCGACACGCGTAGACAGGGGGAACCGGGCTTCTCCGGCGACAACATGGACTCCGCCGGTCTCGCCTGCTTCCAACGGAGGCAACCACGCGGCTTCGCCGAGGTTCGTGACGGCCAATCGCGCGACAACGCGTTTATCCGAACCAACCGCCACTTCGCCGCCGTCGGGTACTTCCTGCCATTCACCCGCGGCGTTGCGAATCTCGATGATGTCGAAGAATCCATCGAGGTATTTGGGCGGATTGCTTCCGTTGTACTCCGTGTTTCCAATGGCCGTGAGGGGGCAATCGGCGGAAGTTGTGCCGGTACCCTGGGTCCGAAGGCCGGGGGTCTTGCCGTTCTCGATGGCGGCCCAGAACTCGTCCTTCACTTCGTCGTAGATGCCGGCGATCCCGTCGGGATGCTTGTCGCGGTCGAAGGTGAGCCATTGGTCGACGGGCGGCGCCGATGGGGCGTCGAGAAAGGTCTCGGCATGCTCGCGGATGACCTTCGTGACGGGCCGGTCGGTGCCGTCGGGGTTGATGATGCCGAAATCGCTGCGTTCGTTGGTGCGGTACCCGCCGGGGTACCACCACCAGTAAATACCGTCGGCACCGCTCCCGAGCAGCATTTTGTACATGTCGGTGTAAAACTGCGCCTGGAACTCGAGCCGTTCGCGCGGGGTGGCCATGAGCGCCTGGGACCACGTGCTCACGCCCGCCTCGGCCCATAAGACCGGCAGGTGCGGATTCGCCCAGCGCCCGTATTCGTAGGTAAACCAGCCGGGTTTCACGCGTTCCCAGTCGCCGATGCGGCCGTAGGCCTCGGGCTCGAGGATATCCACGGCCCCGGCGAGGTAGGCGTAGTCGTAGGGGATGGTCTTGGACCACCGGACCGTCGGATCGCCCGCAAGGGTCATGCGGAAGCTTACGAGGTGGTTGGGGTCGACCGTGTGCACCAGCCGCCGCGCCCGGTCGTAGTACTTGTAGAGGATGGTGTCGAGGAACCGGCGGTACGCGGCCATCATACGCCAATGCGGACCTTCCTCGACCACATGCGGGTCAAGGGGGTTGGTCACGTCGCCGTCGGGTTCGCGCGGCGCCTGGAACTCCCAGTCTTTTTCGGCGTTCTCGATGCTGCCGTAGCGCTCGACGAGCCACTCACGCCACTCGGGGTCCCAGCGTTTGCGGCCTTCGTGGTTGCCGAACATGGGTTCCCAGGCAAGGTCGTAGGCATAGACGGTGTCGTTGTCCCACAGGCGGTAGCGTTCGATGAGGGCGCGCATCGTATCCCACTGGAAATCGAAAGGCGTGCCGGGCCGGAGCGACAGGTTGGCTTTCATGCCCATTTCTTCGAGACGGCGCAGCAAATCGAGGAGATTCTGCGAATCGATCGACGGGTAGTGGATGAAAATGCTGACCGAATTCATGCCCATGTCTTTAACGTGGTCGAGATCGCGTTGGATGATTTTCGGATCGTAGGACCGCGCGCCGACCCAGTACTCGAAATACTCCCCGTCCTCGATGGCGATGCCCGACGACGGCATGTAGTTCACGCCGTGGGGGCGCCACCGCTCGCCGTCCAGCATAAAATCGCCATCCTCGATGGTAACGAAACGCTTCTCTTCCTTCGGGCGCCAGATGTGGATGGGGTGTCGCGCTTCATCCATCCACTGCCTCCAGTGATCTTCCGAAAGAGCGAGTCTTGTACCCGTTTCGCCTTCCTGTTTGGCGATGGGTTTTAAGGGGGCATCACTAATAAGCACATTCACGCTCAGGCCCTCAGCCGGCAGATCGGCGACCGGCAGCGTCGTGGAAACTCTTCCTGATTCGCCGGGCGCTAAGGGCAGGGACCACTCCTTCACGATGCCACGGTCCGATAACGAAAGGGAGACCCACAAGTCGTCGACGGTCTCTTTTCCGACATTGACGACCCGTGCGCCAAATTCAGCGGTCTGATCTTCGAAATATGTGAAGGAGTTCGCACCGGAGTCCAGCAGAAAGATACCGGTTCTTATGAATTGTAATGCAGCAGGGACAACCCTTCTAAGTGGGCTCTCGAATTCCGTGTACACTTCGGGTTCCGAAACGCTGCATGATACCCAGACGCCGCCTTTGTAAGGGCCTTCGGCGTTGACATAGAGTGTGGCGGGATTGCCCCGCCATTCACCATCTTCCGAAAAGGCCTCGAGCAATGGACTCCACCGCCAGTCCCGGCCTTTATCGAATCCACCCGGACCTGGACGCGGGTGCGACGATGCCACTTTTAAGGATGCTTCTAGCGGCTCTCCCGGCAGTCGATAACAGTGCTCGAGTCTCGCCACATCGGTGCACTCGAAGAATTTATACTCCGGCGAGAGCGTTTCCAATACGGGCGCCTTGAAGGCCGTGAGGAGTTTCTCGTGCATGGGCGAGCGTTTGGCGGTGCCGAAGGGGCCGACCCAGTATTCGTGTGCGCCTCCAGGGAGGGGGGTGTGGGTGAGTGCCAGGCCGATGCTCGTGTGCACGACGTTGGCGGGGTTCAATTCGGTGTTTGCCCGCGCGGGCACGCTTTGCCAGAAGCGAAAATCCTTGGGCTCGAGGACATACTGCCGCCATTCCGGGGCAAGTTCGACACTGGCGATCCAGCGCGAACCGTCTTTCTCGGTCCATTCGACGGCGAGGGCGCTGGTGCGGTTGGTCCCTTTCGCCCAGAATACCGTCAGGGTGTGGCCTTCGGGAAATGGATTCTCCAAATCGGGACTGACGAAGGTGTCCCAGTTGTTCAATTCGCCAAGCTCTACGTGCAAGGCTCGCTCGAAAGGCGCATCCGGCGCTTCGACAATTGTATGGGACGCCGGCGTTGACAGATCGTTACTGGACCGGCGCCATTGCCCGAGAGCCGGGGTGTCGAAATCGAAGAGCACATGCTCCAGCAGGTCCTGCGCATGTTTGCGCTGGTATTCGGCCCGGGGGACCCATGTGCCGTCGTCGTCGATGAGTTGGGCGCGCCACATGGGCGTGTTGCACGCGAAAATGTCGCCTCCAGCTTTGAGAAAAGCCTCGACGACGTCCGTCGATTGCGCCGGCAGGGTCGATGCATCGGGCAACACCAGGAGATCTATCGTGTCTATCGTAAGCTTCGCCGGGTCGCAGAGCTCATCAAACC
>JAWODE010000140.1:0-21835 GCA_046483455.1 Candidatus Hydrogenedentota bacterium
CCAAACCGCCTGCTGGTTTGACGGCGCGTGGTGGTTCGGGTGCTATGAGAACAAAAACGGCCTCTTGAAGACAGACGCGGCCTTTAACCTCCTCGGGCGTTATGACCCCAATTATTCTGTGGGAATTGCGCGGTGGGCGGATGGAAAATGCCTTCGCGGAGTGACCAAGCGCTTGGAAAACGGGCAATACACCGGATGGGCGGTCGTCGATACACCGGGCAAAAAGCCGGAGGAAAAGGACGAGTAAAAAGCCCTTTCCAAGGATAGTATGAATGGGCTGCCCGCAATGATCAGACCAAACATCGAGTCCACCCTGTCCTTCCCGACAATCGTGTGACCTACACCTTGTGGCATCAAAAAACCCCCGCGAAGCACCGCGCTTCGCGGGGGCGTGTCATGCGGTTTCACGTGGAAAACGCGTTTACTTCGCGCGAGACTTTCTCTTCTTGGCCGCTGTCTTTTTCTTCTTCGCCTTTGCAGCTTTGCGAGGCGACTCGATGGCGGCCTGAGCAGCCGCGAACCGCGCGATCGGCACACGGAAGGGACTGCAGCTCACGTAGTTCATACCCACGCGGTGGCAGAATTTCACCGAGTTGGGTTCACCGCCGTGCTCGCCGCAGATGCCCACCTTGAGGTTGGGCCGGGTCGAACGGCCTTTCTTGACACCGACGTCGACCAACTGTCCGATGCCTTCCTGGTCCAGCACCTGGAAGGGGTCTTCGGGCAAAACATTCTGCTCGAGATACTGCGGCAGGAAGCCGCCGACATCGTCGCGCGAGTATCCGAAGCCCATCTGGGTAAGGTCATTGGTGCCGAAAGAGAAGAATTCGGCGGCCTCAGCGATCTTGTCGGCCGTGAGGGAGGCGCGTGGAATTTCGATCATCGTGCCCACCATGTAGTTGAGCTTGATCTTGTATTTTTTCTGCACCTCGTCCGCCACCCGGCGAATGATCGCCTCCTGGTTGGTGAATTCGGCCTTCGTTCCCACAAGCGGCACCATAATCTCGGGCAGAACCTTGACCTTTTTCTTTTGCAGTTCGGCGGCCGCTTCCAGGATGGCGCGGGCCTGCATCTCGGTAATCTCAGGATAGGCCACTCCAAGGCGGCATCCGCGATGGCCCAGCATGGGATTGAGCTCGTGCAATTGCTGGATACGGGCCTTGATCTGGGCCGGGGACACCTTGATCTTCTTGGACAACTCCTTAATCTGTTTATTGTCCAACGTAACGAACTCATGCAGCGGCGGATCGAGCAAGCGCACCGTAACGGGTTTGCCTGCCATGGCCTTGAAGATGCCCAGGAAGTCTTTCTTCTGATAGGGCAACAACTTCATCACGGCCTTGCGCCGCGTTTTTTCGTCTTCGGCGAGAATCATCTCACGCATGTGGATAATGCGCTTGGGGTCGAAGAACATATGCTCGGTGCGGGCCAAACCGATGCCTTCGGCGCCGAATTTGACGGCCTGTTTTGCGTCTTCCGGACGTTCAGCATTGGTGCGCACATTCATCTGGCGCGCCTTATCGGCCCACGTCATGAGCTTCGCATAGTTCTTGTTGCGCTCCGGTTGAGCAGGCAGCACCGGCAAGCGGCCTTCGTAGACTTTCCCCGCGGTGCCATTTATGGAAATCCAGTCGCCTTCTTTAAGCGTATGGCCGTTGGCGGTGACTTTCTTGCCCTTGACGTCGATATTCAGCGCGCCGCAGCCAACGATGCAGCATTTCCCCCATCCGCGCGCCACCAGGGCCGCGTGACTGGTCATGCCGCCTTTGGCCGTGAGAATCGCTTCGGCCACGTGCATACCATGAACATCTTCGGGCGAGGTTTCGTTACGAACCAGAACAACCTTCTTGCCCTGCTTCGCCCACTTTTCGGCCTCGTCAGCGGTGAGCACGATCTGACCAACGCCGCCACCGGGACCGGCAGGCAGTCCGCTGGCAAGAACCCCGGCTTTCTTTTCTTCTTTCGGGTCCAGCATAGGATGAAGCAATTCATCCAACTGGATGGGATTGACGCGCATAATGGCCGTCGAACGGTTGATCAAGCGTTGCTCGGCCATTTCCACAGCCATGCGGATCGCAGCTACGCCGGTGCGCTTTCCGGTGCGCGTCTGCAGCATATAGAGCTTCTTGTTTTCAATAGTGAATTCGATATCCTGCATGTCTTTGTAATGTTTTTCGAGCTTGTTGCGGATATCGACCAACTGCTTGTAAATTTTCGGCCACTGCTCTTCGAGTGACTTCAGCTTTTTGCTCTCGGCGCGTTTGGTGGCCTTGTTGAGGGGCTGCGGTGTGCGGATGCCCGCCACCACGTCTTCACCCTGGGCGTTTACAAGCCATTCCCCGTAGAAGAGGTTTTCGCCGGTGGCGGGGTCGCGTGTGAACGCCACGCCCGTCGCGGAGGTATCGCCCAGATTTCCGAATACCATCGACTGTACGTTGACGGCCGTCCCCCATTCGTCCGGGATACCTTCGATGCGGCGGTAGGAGATGGCACGCCGGCCGTTCCACGACTGAAATACGGCCCGGATGCCGCCCCAAAGCTGGGCTTTGGCGTCATCAGGGAAGGGTTTGCCGATGGTCTTTTTGACGACCTTCTTGAATTCTTCGCAAAGCTTCTTGAGATCGTCGACATCCAACTGGACATCCAGTTCGACGCCCTTTTTCTTTTTCATGGCCTCGAGGGCCTCTTCGAGCTTTTCACGCACGGAGTGGCCGTCTTTCGGGATGATGCCGGCGGCTTTCTCCATAACCACGTCGGCGTACATCGTGATAAGACGGCGATAGGCATCGTAAGCGAAGCGCTCGTCCCCGGATTGTGCGATAAGACCGGGGAGCGTTTTTGAACAAAGGCCGACGTTAAGCACGGTGTCCATCATGCCCGGCATGGACTGGCGGGCGCCCGAACGCACAGAGACAAGAAGGGGATTTTCGGGTTCGCCGTACTTCTTGCCCATGATCTTTTCGACCTTCGCCATGGCCTTATTAACCTCAGTGGTGAGGCTCTTGGGCAACTTGCCGTTGTTCTCGTAATACTGGGTGCACATCTCGGTGGTGATGGTGAAACCGGCGGGGACGGGAACCCCAAGATTGGACATCTCGGCCAGATTCGCGCCTTTGCCGCCCAGCAGGTTTTTCATCTCGGCCTTGCCTTCGGCTTTGCCGCCGCCAAAGGAATAGACATACTTTTTCGCCATCGATACTCTCCTTCCCTGTTGCACTTAAAGCACGCCAGGATCTTGGCAACTCGGGGATTTGTTTTGCAGCACGGTAACTTGACAAACGCCGGCAAAACGCTCCCCGAACACAGTCCAGACGCTTTGCCAAGCTTCAGACAAAATTCAGGTTAGTATACTGAAGGTACGGGCAGCGGTTCAATTTCACAATGGTCTGTTACCTGGGCCAAGGAGAATAAGGATGCAAGCAAGCAAAAGGACCGCCCTCGTTAAGTCTCCGTACGAGCGGACACTGGACTTGCCTTTACGTCCCTTTTGTCGTTTGGGTCCTCTTTCGGAAATCCGGGAATGCACCGGAAGTGAGATGTATCGGTAGCAACACTCACGGCCAACTGTGAAGACGGACGGCAGAGTATCACCTGGAATGCTTTCTAATTTTCTCGACATCCTGCATGGTTTCGGCAAGAAAATCGGGAGTAACAGGGACTTCGTCAAGAATGCTATAGAACAAGCCTGCTTCGTCCTTGAATGTTTTCAATGATTGCAGGCATGTCCGGATTTCGGAAAGCGAAGCGTCTAGGCAAAAAAAGCGCAGGCCCAAGCGGGTCATGAGTTCCTCGGCCCATGCCGGTTCATTCTGTTGAAGACGCGATATCGCGAAAATCCCAAGCCCCACGATATCGCCGTGGATGAAGTGGCGGCGCGTAAGGTGCTCGAGATTATATGCGACGATATGCTCGGCGCCTTCTTCCGGACGGCTCGTGTCAATACGCGCGCAGAACTCCACTTCGCGGCGGTAGAGTTCAATAATGGTATCTACCCCTCGAGGCGTAACCTTGTAGACGTCCTCGGCGTTGGCCTCCAATTCCTCGAGACATTGCCGGGCAAGCTTCGCGACATCGACATCGAATGCTTCGCCATTATGGTGATGGGCGAGTTGCCAATCGTACAGGGCGGTATGAATACTGGCGATATCGCCGGCGCCCGCGCGGTTCAATTCGGGGGGAGCCTGCCGAATCAGATCGTAATCGACCCACAGCTCCTGCGGAAAAATTTTGCCGACATATTTGACTACGTTGTCTACCCGCACCCCGACGGCGTCCGTGAGGGGAGCATCCACGGAGACGATACTGGGCACAAGAATCATCCGGCATTTGCGTTTCCATGCCAGGAATTTGGCCGTATCGCAACAGGAACCACCCCCGATTCCGACCACCGTGTCGCATGCGGGCAGTTCCCGTTCAAGGCGTTCGAGGGTCTGCAAATCCATGTCCGTGACGAAGTGCACGTTGGGAGGCGACCAGGATACGGCTTGTTGCACCAACCGCCACGGCGCTTCCATGGTGATCACTACAACCGCGCCTTTCAGATGGGCAAGTTCTCGCACGATTCCGTGGCCGGAACGAATGTCGGGAGCTTGATATTGCATGCATTGTTCCTTTCCAGTGCCAAGCCTATGCCGAAGCGCGTATTGTAACAATCTCTGGAGTAACTCCCAATCCGTCCCGCTCGAGGCCGCTCGAGGCCGGTACCCTCTGATTGCGTGGAATCCTCGAGCGCTTTGCGCTACCGGGCCATTGAGAAAAAATGGGCTTTGGCATCCGCCGCGGGGAATATTGTATCCTGCTTTCAGAAGCACAGTACGTTCATCGCGCAAGCGAAACGACACGTCCGGTTTCTCGCTGGACACAAGGCATTTTGGGTGATTATATGACCGAAGAATTACATGTGGCGATCGAGGCGGGGAAGCAGGACCTGCAAAACTATTTCCCGTTCGGTCTTCATTTATCGCGACGGGCACTCGAGACATTTCAGGTCCGTCGGCTTCTAGAGCAAAGGGCCACCGGGGCAGGCAGGCCTCTTACACAGGTCGTTCAGGAACTGGCGTATGCAATAAACCTCCGGCGTGCGACGGAATCGCCGGACCGGCCCGCGGTACGCCCCGGCTCGCTATTGACGGCCGCACTGCTCGAAGACCTCTTTCGATACCTTATCGATGTCTATTGCCTCGACGAATGCGCCGGCAGCATGAACACCGCATTGTCGGTAACCGGCAAAAAGCGCGGCCCGGAGATAATTCACCAGCCCCTGAAAACGTTCTTGGAGCTGTATCCTCCGCAGGACGATACACTGGCGCAAACGTACGAAAAGAACCTCGAGGAGGCTGGGAAACCCGATACGCAAGCGCATTATGTCTTGTCTCGGGAATTGATCCTTCTCGAATTGGCCATGAGCAATCCCGCGACCGAGCCGTTGCGGGAATTATTCGACGATACAGAACTTCGTAATCGGGCCCCTTACCGCGCGCTTGTGGGCAACCTCGAGAAATTTTATGAGGACCAGCCACCGTTCAAGCGGTTGGGCATGAAGCTCTTCGCATGTTTGCGAGCGCCCATTCTCGCATCTCCTTATGGTCTCGAGGGGCAATTGGAATTTATCAAGACTCACTGGCGCGACTTCCTCCCGGGGAGATTTCTCGAGCGTCTGAACCAAGTCGCGGATGTATTGAAGGAGGAAACCGCCGAGCGAGGACTCGGCCCGGGACCGCCCCGCGTGCTCGAGTTTGTGAAGGAAGCGGAAGGCAACGAACCAGGGGAATATTCCGAGCCGGAGCGTTTCACCGCCGACAGGGATTGGATGGCCAATGTCGTACTGATCGCGAAATCGGTGTACGTCTGGCTCGATCAGCTCTCGAAAAAATACGGCCAGCCGATCAAACGGCTCGATGAAATCCCCGATGCGGAACTCGACCAGCTTGGACGGTGGGGGTTCACCGGGCTTTGGCTAATCGGCATCTGGGAGCGGTCCGTCGCTTCCCAAACCATCAAAGAGCGGATGGGCAATCCCGAAGCGGCAGCTTCCGCTTATTCGTTATACGACTATGCGATTGCTAACGATTTAGGCGGCGAGGCGGCGGCCCAGAATCTTCGCCACCGGGCGGCGGTGCGAGGCATCCATCTTGCCTGCGACATGGTACCGAATCATATGGGCATTTACTCGAAATGGATTCTGGAGCATCCGGATTGGTTTCTGCAACGCCCTCATCCGCCGTTTCCTTCCTACCAATTTAACGGTCCCGACCTGTCTTCGGACTCCCGCGTCAGCATTTTTATCGAGGACGGGTATTGGGATCGCCGCGATGCCGCCGTGGTGTTCAAACGGGTCGACAACCAAACAGGAGACACACGCTACATCTATCACGGCAATGATGGAACGAGCATGCCGTGGAATGACACCGCCCAGTTGAACTATCTGCTACCGGAGGTACGCGAAGCGGTCATCAACACGATCATGCACGTGGCAAGGTGCTTCCCTATTATCCGGTTCGATGCCGCCATGACTCTGTCTAAACGTCATTACCAGCGATTGTGGTTTCCCGTGCCGGGCGAAGGGGGCGCCATTCCTTCGCGGGCCGAATACAGTATGTCGCGCACGGAATTCGACCGTCACATGCCGCAGGAATTCTGGCGAGAGCTCGTGGATCGGGTGAATGCGGACCGGCCCGATACCCTTCTGCTGGCCGAAGCGTTCTGGCTCATGGAGGGGTATTTCGTCCGCACATTGGGTATGCACCGGGTCTACAACAGCGCCTTCATGAACATGCTGAAGATGGAGGAGAACAGCAAATACCGGCAAACGGTGAAAAACGTCCTTGAATTCAGTCCACAAGTCTTGAAACGTTTTGTAAATTTCCAAAATAACCCGGACGAACTTACCGCGATCGAGCAATTTGGCAGCGGCGACAAGTATTGCGGCGTGGCGGTCATGCTGGTAACGATGCCAGGACTTCCCATGTTTGGCCATGGTCAGATCGAAGGGTTCACCGAAAAATACGGCATGGAATACCGGCGGGCCTACTGGGACGAACCGGTGAACCAGGAATTGGTATACCGTCATGAACGCGAGATATTTCCACTTCTTCGCAAGCGGTATTTGTTCAGTTCCGTAGATAACTTCGCGTTTTTCGATTTCGAAACGGACGACGGCTACGTCGATGAAAACGTATTCGCTTATAGTAACCGGGCCAATGGCGAGCGTGCCCTTGTGCTTTACAACAACGCCTACCAGCGTACACGGGGCCGGGTACGCACCTCGACCGCGATCAATGTTGGTTCCGAGAGCCAGACCAATCTGGTGCGCAGGTCACTTTGCGAGGCGCTGAACTTGCAGGCCGGCGACGATTTGTTTTACGTCTGCCGGGACCACACTCGAGGACTCGAGTACATATATTCGGCGCGCCAATTGGCCGAAGAAGGGCTGCCGACGCAGCTCGACGGCTATCAGAATATGGTGCTCCTGGATTTTCGCGAGGTCCACGATATGGACGGGTCCTGGGCAACCCTTGCGCGCGAGCTCGAGGGCCGGGGAGTTGCAAGCATCAACGCGGCCTATCGCGACGTCATTCTCAAACCAATGCGAGAATCCTTGCAACAGGCACTCCGCCCCCCCCTGCTGAAAGCCTTGCTGACGGGGGGGACTGAAACGTTGTCCGACGCCGACGCGCGCCACGACTTTGTCGAGGCCATGCAAACATTTCTGAATCTGTTAGAAGAACAGATGATCGCGCCTATCGAAGTCGAGACGACCCTACGCGATATTCTCAGGTCCGTGGACGCCGTTCACCGCACATGGAAGGAGGTGCGTTCGCTGGGGGTCGAGAAAGATGTCCTCACATATTTGCGCGACACAGGGAAACAGATGGCGGCGTCTCCCGAGAAGACGTGGGCCGTGCCGGCGCTTTGGGCAGTCCTGGCGCCGCTGGGCCACACCATCAGCCAGAGCGAGCTGCATGCGCGCACGGCGGCTTGGATGGATGAATGGCCGGTGACACCCGTGCTGTTCGACGCGTTCAGCGAATTGGGTCTTGATCAAGGTCAGGCTACGGTGAGCACGGAACTGGTAAAATTAATGATTCGTTATTCTGATTTGCCGCTGATCCTGACGGTCAGCGAACGGGGCGAACTCATCGAAGGCATGTTCGAAGACCCCGTGCTGAATGACTTCCTGTTTGTAAATCAATACGAGGGGAAATTGTGGTTCAGCAAAGAACAATTTGAGAAGCTGATGTACTGGCTGTTTTTCTGCTCGGTGGTGCACGCCCTCGGCGAACAAGTTAATCTCGAGGAAAACGCCGCGGAAGCGGTTCACAGCCAATACCACCGCGTGCACGAGCTCCTTGCCGCAGCGGAAAGCGTTAAATACCAGGTAGAACCGTTTCTCGAGCTACTTTCTTAGGAAGAATGTTGGCCCTTAATGTCCCCGCGGTGAGCGTGCAGCAATTCGAGAAACGCCCTCTCGGCGTGGGTACGGTAAGCATGCCGCCGTTGGATAACGCCGATGCGTAAACGGGGCAATCCGGGTACATTCACAATAGCGAGGCCGCAATCATCGGGTGTAATCACGATGCGCGGCAAAAATGCGACGCCAATGCCTTCCGCCACGTACCGTTTGATGACTTCAAAACTGCCGCTGTCCAGCACGATCTGCGGAGAGAAAGCCTCGCGGGTGAAAAGTGCTTGCAGGATCGACCCTGTCCGTGTATAGGGATTCAGCAACAAAAACGGCTCCTCGCTCAGCTCGGATAAATTCACGCGGTTGCGGGTCGCAAGTTCGTGGCCACTCGGAACGACCAGGATCAATTGTTGCTCGAAAAGGTCATGCTCGATGAGTTCATCATTATCTACGGGAAGGGTCACAATGCCGAGGTCCAATTCGCCGCGTGCCACCTGTTCGGCAATAGCGCGAGACGCACGATTCACCATCGCCAAATGGGTCTGAGGCATGGCCTTCGCAAACCGCAATACAACTTCGGGCAACACATACAGTGCGGTTGTGTCACTGGTTCCCACGCGCAATTCCCCCACCTGAGTTTCATCGAAATCCTCGAGCTCTTTGGTAAGGCTTTCGGTTTCATTCAGGATATGCCGGGCACGGTCATAGAGCAGAAGACCGATCGGTGTCAACCGACATGTTTTCCGTTCCAACAGGAGATGGCCTATCTCTGTCTCCAGGGCTTTAACCTGTTGGCTTATAGCAGGTTGGGAGCGATGAAGGCGTTCGGCCGCCTTGCGAAAGCTTTCTTCCTCGACCACCGCGCACAAGCACTTTAACGCCTCGAGATTCATAATAAGCTCTCCTTATAGGGTAGATTATAACATTTCACTTGAATTATGGAAACGGCCCTCGTTATCGTATTGCGCGGTATGGTGCGCTCAGCCCAAACGAGGAGATTCTCATGGACCCAACAAAGCCGGGCCTAAGTTATCGCGATGCCGGTGTAGATATCGATGCAGCGGACAAAGCGCTACGCGGGGTAAAGGATATTGTTAAGAAGACGTTTACCCCCCATGTGCTCCGCGACATTGGCACGTTTGGCGCCATGTTTCAACTGGAGGTGGCCAATTATTCGGAGCCCGTCTTGGTTTCGAGTGTAGACGGCGTAGGAACGAAACTCAAAGTCGCCTTCGCCATGAATAAGCACGATACGGTGGGCATCGACCTTGTGTCACATTGTGTAAATGACATTCTTGTGCAGGGCGCTCGGCCTCTTTTTTTCCTGGACTACCTGGCTTTCGGCCATTTGGACCCCCAGACGGCCATCGATGTGATCACGGGGCTGTCCAATGGCTGCCGTTATGCGGGATGTGCTCTTATCGGTGGTGAGACGGCGGAAATGCCGGGGTTATACGGTGAAAAAGAGTATGACCTGGCTGGTACCATCGTTGGAATCGTTGACAAGAACGAAATTATCGATGGAGCGGCCATTCAAGAAGGCGACGTAATTATCGCGTTGCGGTCTTCAGGGCTTCATACCAACGGTTACAGCCTTGCGCGCAAAATTTGTTTCGAGGTGGCGGGACTCGGCCCTCGCGATGAGATGCCGTACGTAGGGCGGCCGGCCGGCGAAGCACTCCTGGAACCCCACCGCAGTTATTCGAAAGTGATGCAATTGGTACAGAGAATCGCAACCGTTAACGGCATGGTTCATATCACGGGAGGCGGCATCACCGACAACCTGCCGCGGGTTCTGCCCGAGGGCCTGGCCGCTGAGATCCACTTGGATGCATGGAACGCCCTGCCCATCTTCCGCTTTCTGCAGGAAAGAGGCAGCGTTAGCGATGCGGAGATGCTTCACACCTTCAATATGGGCGTCGGTTTTCTCGTCATCGTTTCGGAAAAAGAAGCGGACAAGACAATCAAAACATTGTCTCAGGCTTGCGAAGAACCGAGAATTGTGGGGCGGGTTGTCGCGGGCGACAACAAAGTTCACTACACGGGGAAGATTCATTATGGCACATCGAATTGAGGTCGGCATGAAGGCCGGACTACCGGATCCGGCCGGAGACGCCACCAGGCAACAACTCGCTGAGGACTTGGGTATTCGCGTGGATAATGTCCACGTAGTCGATGTATACATCATCAATGCCGAGCTGAGTGCAGATGAACTGGAGCGGGTACGTACAGAACTCTTCACGGACCCAATCATCCACAAATCAGCAGCAAACGCCTCCTTGGCTTCGGACTGCGATTTCGTCATCGAGGTGGGGTTTCGGCCCGGCGTGACCGACAACGTGGGCAAGAGTTCGACGGAAGCCATTGTCGACACACTCGGCAGGAGCTTGGCCAAGGGCGAAGCCGTCTATAAATCCACCTTATACGCCATAAAGGGAAAGGTGACCGCACAAGATTGCGAGCACATCGCGCGCGACCTCCTTGCCAATGAGCTCATCGAGCGGTGGGTAGTGAAATCACGTGACGAAATGAAATCCCTGGATGGCAAACTACTGTTGGGACTGCCCATTGTGACGGATACAAGCGGCGCGGAGGTCGAACGGATTGGCCTGGACATAACCGACGACCAACTCATGCAGCTCAGCCGCGATAAGATGTTCGCGCTGGAATTGCACGAAATGAAAGCCATTCAGGCCTATTACCGCCAACCCAAAGTACGTAAAGCACGCGTTGCCGCCGGATTGTCCGAAGAACCAACCGATATTGAACTCGAGATTCTCGCCCAAACATGGTCCGAGCATTGCAAACACAAAATTTTCAATGCCCACATTGAATACACCGATAAAGAAGGCAATACGCGAAAAATCGACAGCCTGTTCAAAACGTACGTCAAGGCAACGACGGACAAGGTGGCACAACACGTTGACTGGCTCGTGAGTGTATTCGACGACAACGCGGGCCTTATCCAATTCGACGAGCACCACAACTTCGCGTTGAAATGCGAGACACACAATAGCCCGTCGGCGCTCGATCCCTATGGCGGCGCAATTACCGGCATCGTGGGAGTCAATCGGGACATTCTGGGGGCTGGCATGGGATGCCGCTGCATCCTGAACACCGATGTATTCTGTTTTGCCTCGCCGTGGTTCGACGGCGAGGTACCACCGCGGTTGTTTCATCCGCGACGGGTATTGCGCGGAGTTCATCGGGGGGTGAAGGACGGCGGCAACCAGAGCGGGATTCCCGATATCAATGGTGCTTTTGTGTTTCATGAGCGTTTTTTGGGCAAGCCGTTGGTGTTTTGTGGCACCGGCGGCATCATCCCGAGAACGGTTGCCGGAAAACCCAGCCATGAGAAGGGTGCGCAGCCCGGGGACCTTATCGTCATGTGCGGGGGTCGCATCGGGAAAGACGGCATCCATGGGGCGACGTTCTCGTCGGAAGAGCTGCACGAAGGGTCTCCCGCGACGGCCGTGCAGATCGGCGACCCGATCACCCAGAAGAAAATGGCTGATTTCCTGATGGAAGCTCGCGACATGGGCCTCTACACCTGCATTACGGATAACGGAGCGGGGGGGCTGTCGTCCAGTGTGGGTGAGATGGCACGGACTCCCGGCGGCGCCGAGATTCACCTCGAAAAGGCGCCGCTTAAGTACCCGGGGCTGGCGCCTTGGGAAATTTTCCTGTCGGAAGCCCAGGAACGCATGACGGTTTCCGTTCCCCCGGACAAGATCGATGCGTTTCTCGAATTGTCAAAACGGCGCGAAGTCGAGTCGACCGCGCTCGGAGAATTCAACGACTCCGGGAAACTGGCCTGCTACTTTAACGGGAAGCTTATTGGCGCTCTCGACATGGATTTCCTGCACGAAGGCGTGCCGAAGATGGAACTGAAGGCCGTCTGGAAGGAACCTGAGCGGAAACCCGAAATTGTGGTTGAGGAAAACGATCTCGCGGCCGATCTCAAAGCCGTATTGAGCTTGCCGAACGTTTGCAGCAAGGAGACGTTCGTGCGCATGTACGACCACGAGGTATTGGCTCAAAGTGCTTTGAAGCAATTCCAGGGACCGCTGCACGACGGGCCGGGCGATGCGGGAGTGATACGTCCCGTTCCCGGTTCCGACCGGGGCCTGGCCGTTGCGTGCGGCATCTGCCCCAAATACAGCGATTTCGATACGTACTGGATGATGGCCTGTGCGGTGGATGAGGCCGTTCGCAATCTCGTGGCGGTGGGTGCGGAACTTGGTTTGATCGCGGGCCTGGACAATTTCTGCTGGCCCGACCCGGTTCAGAGCGAGAAAACACCCGACGGCCAGTACAAACTGGGCCAGCTTGTGCGGTGTTGCGAGGCCCTATTCGACGCCTGCACCGCCTACGACATCCCCTTGATCAGCGGCAAAGACAGCATGAAGAACGATTACAGAATCGGTGACCACAAGATTTCGATTCCCCCCACCGTATTGTTTACGGCCGCGGCCACTATCCGTGATGTAAATGACGTCGTGAGCATGGACACCAAAAAGCCGGGCGATGCGGTATATGTAGTGGGCGACACCCGGAATGAACTCGGCGGCAGCGAGTACCTGACCCTGAAAGGGAAACCGGGAGGTACCGTGCCGCACGTAGATTTCGCGAATGCCCGCAAACTGTACACAGCCCTGTCAAGCGCGATTCAGCAAGGATATGTTGCATCGTGCCACGACTGTTCCGACGGAGGCTTGGGCGTCGCGCTCGCCGAATCGGCCTTTGGCGGCGGCCTGGGCATGCATATCGATCTTGCGCAACTCGGCGTGGATAACAACGTCGTGGCGTTATTCAGCGAGTCTCAGAGCCGCTTTGTGGCCACGGTAGAGCACGGTAGTACGGAGGCGTTCGAGACTGCTTTCGCCGGATTGTCCCTGTATCGCGTCGGCGAAGTGCGCGCGGACGATGCTTTCCATGTTACGGGGCTGGCCGGTCTTGAAATGAACATACCGATTGCGGAACTCAGAACAGCGTGGAAATCGCCGATGCAGTGGTAAGGTCGAAGCTCGTGCAGGTAAAGAGGCCACCGGTTAAAGAAAGGTACAGTCAGTGAGTGTACGTGCAATAGTGCTTACAGGATTCGGGATCAATTGCGACAATGAGACGGAAGCCGCTTTAAAGCGCGCCGGCGCCGAGGCCGACCGCGTACATCTCAACGATATCATCACCGATGTATCCCGTCTCGATGCCTACCATATTTTCGCCGTGCCGGGTGGGTTCTCATTCGGTGACGACGTGGCGTCAGGCAAAATCCTGGCCAACCGGCTGCGGTACAAGCTCGGGGATGCCCTCCAACAATGGGTTCAGGATGGCAAGCTCATGGTCGGCATCTGCAATGGTTTTCAGGTATTGGTAAAGATGGGCATTCTTCCTCTTTTTGAGGGGGAATTCGCGCAAGATACAACGCTGACCCACAATGACTCGGGGCGATTTGA
The DNA here is from genome assembly GCA_046483455.1 of Candidatus Hydrogenedentota bacterium. Taxonomy (GTDB): domain Bacteria; phylum Hydrogenedentota; class Hydrogenedentia; order Hydrogenedentales; family SLHB01; genus UBA2224. Next base: position 13,861 of record JAWODE010000140.1, read on the forward strand.
AGACCGATGGGTGCATCTGAAGACCGCTGCCGAAACGAAATGCATCTGGCTCAACGGGATTACTGGCCTCGCCTTGCCCGTTCGCCATGGCGAAGGGAAATTTGTGCCCAGGAACGACAAAGTATTGAAACAACTCAAAGAACACGGCCAAGTGGCGTTGCGGTACACCAAGCCCGACGGCACTGAGGCGGCGGGGGCGTTTCCCTGGAACCCAAACGGCTCGATAGACGATATTGCCGGCATCTGCGATCCGAGCGGGCGCATCCTCGGCATGATGCCCCATCCCGAAGCGTTTGTCGATCGGACAAATCATCCGACGTGGACACGTGACGACGTGCCGGCGGAAGGGGCAGGACTGCAACTCTTCCGCAATGCCGTGGAATACGTTAAAGCGAATCTCGTGTAGGCGTCCGCAGATAGTGGGAGAAACCCGTTTTTCGTTCTAATAGCCCTGCGATCCCGCATGAAGCACTTCTTTGGCCCATGTACCCTCGTGCCCTTGCCCCAAAGAGCGCGGCCAGGGAGCGCGGAGGGAAACGACAATAGTCAAGCTTCGGGAAATTCGTCTGCGTATTTTTCAATCCATTCGAGCGCGGCTTGCTCGCCGGTCATTTTTCGCCCCTCGCGTTCGAAAGCCTCGTGGCGATAATGCTCGATATGACAAATCTGTTCGACCATCCTCGCGCGGTAAATCTTGTCGGGTTCGACGAATTCGAGACCGATGTCGTAATGATCGTCAATGTTCCGGCACCAGACCACCCGCGCTCGAATCTCGAAAGTAGGATTCACCAGCGGGATCGACACCTTCAAGAACTCCCCTTTAGTCACTTCGCGGTCCGATTCAAACGCAAGACCGCCGAAACTGATGTCTTTAAGACGTTGAGCGACGCCGGAGGGGAACCCCCTATCTTCGTGCTCAATGCTGATTGGGATGTCTGATGGATGCCGTATGAATTTACGCTTCGTCATAATCTGTTCGCGGTGCCTTTTGCGATATCAACACGGACCCTATGATACACAAATTGTAGAAAAGAGAACCAAATACCGCCGCATTAGAAGGCGCCCACACCAAGAAATTCGGCATTCTTCTATACTTCGAATGGGAGAAACCGGCAAGCATTACGTTGGCCAACGTGTATGGAAAAAAGGGTGCAGTAACAAAGTACACAACCCTACACCGTCAAAGAAAAGAAGGAAGACGCACAATCAACGGGCTTTTTTATATGGGAGGCGTGGCGTCCGGCAGAGACAATGTCCAGTGGTAGGGGCCTGCAGACTGCTCATAACCCGGACGCCACGCTGCGGGGGCGTTTAAAACTGCCGCTGACCGCTAAACATATGGGCCTGACAAGGTCAACACATATGCGCACCCAGGCTATCGCCTGTGATGGCCACCTGCTAAAGGCTGCGGTTGCTTCTGATGGCAAACCATCTCCAGACGGTCTTGCGACAGGTATAAGCTTTCAACTTTTGGCATCTGAGGGGTAGTGACAACACATAATGTCCCTACCTTTAACCATTACCTTCGTGTTTAATTTAACCACATCATGATGGGTCGTGTAATCAGGATGCCCCTATTTTTTGCCTCAGCGGTGGCCTGATAATCATGTAGGGGATCCGCTTATTAAGATTCTTTCTTAATACTGAACTATCGATGATTATGCGCCTGGGAGCACGTTCATACTAAAGCTGAATCAGGTGGACGAAATATCTTGTGCCCTGTAAATGGCGTAACGCACTAACTCATTGCTATTCTGGAGGTTAAGCTTCCTCTTGATATTTTCACGGTAGGACTCGATGGTCTTGACGCTCAAATTAAGTTGGTTCGCAATCTCGCGCGTGGTGAACCCTTTGCCGATCATTTGAAACGTTTGCAACTCACGATTCGTCAACTGGTCCATGAGGGAAGCAGATTCTCTTTTTCCGCCCGCTACGACGAAATGCAGCAACCGGTCGGCGATTTTGTCGCTGACATATACCTCGCCTCGCAAAACACGATGAAGGGCCATAACGACATGCTCGATTGCTTCTTGTTTCATCACATAGCCACGGGCTCCTGCCTGCAGCGCGCGCTGAGCATATAACCATTCCTCGTGCATCGATAGGACCAATGCTGGGATACTTGGAAAACGCTCCTGCATAGCTTCGAGCAATTCGATTCCGTTGGCGCCCTTCAAGGAAATGTCAATAATGACGATATCCGGACGCAAGGCTTCCATGGCTGAAAGCGCGCCGCGCATGTCTTCGGCTTCGCCCTTCACTTCGAGGTCTTCCGCCTGGTTTATGAGCATTTTAAGCCCTTGGCGCACAATGGGATGGTCATCAACAATAAGTACGGCCGCTTTTTTCATACTTCCTCGGTGTTTTCGGCGACGTTCGAGTCGTTCCGTCCCTTGTATAATACCCCATTTTCCAGCGAGTCGCCCCCAACAATGGTCTTTTCAGTTATCCTCCACCCTTGGATGGGGGCAGCAGACACCTATTCACTTTTTCTCAGAAATGGAAGTGAAAACACCACGCGTGTGCCATGCCCCGGCTCGGAATCAATTTGAAGACTTCCGGACACCACTCTGCTGCGATAGTGCATAATATCAAGGCCCATTCCTTTGCGCGGGTTGCCCCGAGGGTCAAACCCGAGTCCGTCATCTTCGATGGTGAGCCGGACGCGTTGCTCGTTCTGGGACAGATTCACGATGATACATCCAGGTTTGCCATGCCTCACGGCATTGGTTACGGCTTCCTGAGCGATGCGGTACATCTGATTGGCCTCTTCCGCGGACAACTTGATAACGCCTCGCGACGAAAACCGCGCGTTCACTCCATAGACAGAACCTGTCCGACTTACCAGCTCGTCAAGCGCCAGTCTCAATCCTTCGTTTTCAAGCCCGACGACATGCAATCCGCGGGCAAGCGAGCGGCTGTGTTCCAAGGCTTCGGCGAGGCGGGCGGCTATGCCTTGAGCATTCTCGGCCAAGGGGGACTTGTTACGCTCCAGTTCACTGCAGAGGGCATTCATCAAGAAGCCAATCCCCACAAGTTGCTGGCCTAACCCATCGTGCAAATCCTGGCCGATGCGGCCCCGCTCGCGCTCGCTGACCTCGAGGATCTCGCGTTCCAAACGGTTGCGCTCGGAGACATCGCGAAGGATCAGCATAATCTCAGAATCGTCGGTAGGGACAATGCGCGCCTCGAAAGCGTGCTCTGTGCCTGAGACTTCCATGGGAAATTCGAAGACTTGGCTCTGATCGTGGTCCAGAGCACGCTGAATATGATGCATAGTCTGTTCCGCTACCAGTTCCGGAAAGACTTCAAAAAGACGCTGGCCAAGCGTTGTACGCGACATATCTGCAAGAGGGGCCTGGTCAAAAACATGAACGTCAAGCACCTCGCCGTCGCGCCGTATACGGAGCAGCGTATCTGGAATCGCTTCAAGGAGGGCCCGGTGGCGTTCGTCGCGCCATTGCAGAGCGTTTTCCACGCGTTTGCGCTCGGAGATATCGGTATGGGCGCCCAGAAAACGCGTGGGTCGGCCCCTCTCATCCCACTCGACAATCTTGCCGCGGCTCAAGACCCACTGCCATTCGCCACGTTTATTGCGCAAACGGAACTCGGCTTGGTATTGAGGTGTCAGGCCCAGCGCATGCGCCTCAAATGCGTGTTGGATCCCGGCTACATCCTCCGGATGCACCAAGGCAAGGCAGGCTTCCATCGTTGGTTCTATTTCATCGGGTGCATAGCCGAGCATCCGGGCCCAGTTTTCCCCGTAGAACACCCTCCCTGTCGCCAAATCGGTGTCCAACACGCCGTTCGAGGCCGCGTCCAGCACCATACGCAGGTGGTTTTCGCTTTCCTCGAGCCGTTTGGCACTGTTTGCCCGGCGCACCCCTCCCAGAATAATCTGCCCGGCCGATTTCAGCATCTCGACGTCTTCCTGCACCCAGGAATGGCTTCGTGACGTGACATAGAACGCCTCGATACCGGCCAATTGGTCTTCATCTTCGATAGGAACGAGAAGAATACTTTGAATGCCCAACCTGCGCCATTCCGCCAGCTCGCTTTGGGGTCCCGGAAAAACGTCGTCTTTGGGACCCAACACGACAGTATGGCCGTTGCACAATTCCTCGCGACACCAGGGAAAGGATTGGGAGGTCAAGGTGTCCCTCATAGCGTCGTCTAGGTCGGTTTTAACCTGCTCGTGCCATTCGAAGCATTTTTCAGGCAGACCGCCCCTCTCAAAAATGATGCAGAAACTATGCTCGACCCCCAAGAAAAGGCTGATTTTATCCCACACGCGTTGGACAAGGGCGTCGATATCGTGTCCGGCGAGATGAAAGAACTCCCGGATAGCCGAGGTCAGAATCGCTTCCAACGAGAGGCGGTATCGCACCGAATGAAGCGCCTTGTCACGCTCGTAACGAGCGCGAATGGCCTCAATGCCGTTCCGCAGGTGATCGGTCAGCCGCCCCAGCATCTCGACTTCACGCGGATAAAAAGCTTCCGGGTCATTTGAGATCAACACAAGCGCACCGAGTTCTTTACCGGCGCAGTCAATGGGCAACGAAATTAGACATCCGGGCGCAGTTCCCCCCGCACGCATCCACGAGAACTCATCCAAAGACCGGTCTTCAGCGTACCGTACAATGCGAAGGGGCATATCCGATGCAGTCTTGGAAGAGGGCCAGTCCAGCACATGTTGCAGAATACGGAGGTCTGCATTTTCGAGGGAATACGCGTCGGCGCTGGTTTGCGCCATAATCGCAGGGCCGGAATCGTGAAAGCAGACCAACGCCGCACGGCAGCAGACCTTGGCTTTTACCATCAATTCCGTAACACGCGCATGGAGCTCACTTTCGTCCGTCGCCTGCATGATCGCTTCGTCGCAAGCGCTTATTCCCAAGAGAATCCGGTTCAGACGCCCCAGCTTTCCCTTAGCTCGGCGCCGCTCGGTAATGTCCCGGAAAATGCCAAGCACGAGCCGGCGGCCATTCATTTCACATACATTGCCACTGGCCTCAACCCAGACGGTTTCGCCATCGCTTCGCAAGAGTTGCGCTTCCACGGCAGAGGTTGATTCCCCTGAAGCAAGTCGCTGAAAGTCACTCGTATATTGCGCCCGGAGTTCCTCGGGATACATGGCCGCATGATGCGTGCCGATAATTCGTTCGCTCGTCGTCCCCAACAGAAGTAACGCTGAAGCATTGCAATCAACGATACATCCCGTCTGCGCGTCAACCACAAAAACAGCATCTTTGGAACTCTCCATCAATGCTCGGAACTGGACATCCATGGTTTGGGCCCCTCAGGAAATGGTGGCGCGCACAATACCTATTTCACACCCTTGCCCCAAGAATCGCACAGATTCACATTCACAGCCCCCCCACGTCGACCTCGCTCCGGACCCGGCAGGCGAGAATGAGCGATGCGCAAGCGGAGAAGCTATTCCTCAATCGCAGAATACCTTGAACCAAGCAGGTTATTACGCCTCGGAGTTTTCCTCCACAATCTCGGGGAAAAACATGGCCATAGCGAACTCCGTTTGGAACTCGGCGTCGCAAGAAAGATCGAAATGGGCGACTGCGCGTGAAATAGCTTCGGCCCTGGCGCGTTCGCCGAGCGAGAACGCTGCCGCTCGGGCGCCCTCGAGCGAGGTATTGCCGGCAAAATGGAATTGCTCCTCGCGGAGGCTTTCCGGCAACAAACCGATACGTTGGGCATTACTCAACCGAACGTAATTCCCAAACCCGCCTGCAACGTATACACGGTCCAGTTGGCCGGGTTCAAGATGGACGCGCTTAAGCAAGATCGAGATGCCGGCGCGGATTGCTCCCACGGCGAGCTGCAGTTCCCGCACGTCACGTTGGGTGAGTACAAGGGGTTGTCCGGAGCGTGTCTCCCCCGCACGGGCAAACAGAAAGCCGATGCCGCCTTCGTGTTCGATAACACGGTCGCGCAGTGCAGGTGGGAGGGTATCCGGCAAGGCCTCCCCTCTGACAAACGACCCCTTGCTGGTGAGAATACCTTTCCGAAGCAGTTCCGCGGCCAGATCGATAAGACCGGAACCACACAATCCGACGGGAGCGCCGCCTCCGATAGTAGTGATGCCTACATCATCGTCCAGAGTAAGAGCCTCGATAGCCCCGGCCGCGGCACGCATGCCGCAGGAGATACGGGCGCCTTCCAAGGCCGGTCCGGCCGCACAGGACGTCGCGCTAAGCTTTCCATCATGTATTAATGCGAGTTCGCCGTTTGTACCAATATCGATAAAGAGGCTCGGCCCCACGGACGTCTCGATATGGGTGGCCGCGATACCTGCAACGGTATCCCCGCCCACAAACCCGCCGATAACCGGAAGAACATAAACAGTTCCTCGTGGGTTGATATTAAGTCCAAGTCTTTCGGCATCGAGCGTCAGGCTGTGCCGTGCGACGGGTACAAAGGGTACCATGCCCAGCGCCTGGGGATTCAGACCGGCAAAGAGATGCTCCATGGTGGTATTGCCCGACACCGTAATCTCATAAATGTCCCCTATGCGAATCCCCGCCTGATCGGCCATTTCCGCCAGCATTTCGTTTATCGCTGCGATGACGGCGCCGTGAATTTCCTGCAGCGCCTCGGAACTTCCCGATGCGTGGGCGATGCGCGACAACACGTCGTCGCCAAAAGCGGTTTGGGGGTTCATGCGGGACACGGTACCCGGCGTCCGGCCTGTTCGCACATCGAACAACTCCCCCACAACGGTGGTTGTGCCGAGGTCGAATGCCGCGGCGAAACAAGGGGCTTCTTCCTGACCGCCCACAAAATCAATCACATGTCCCGATGCGACGACCGCGGTACCTTCAAAGCCGCTGTCGCGTAGAAGAGACGGTAGTTCATAAAGCAGCGCGGGTGTCACTGAATCGGCATGAACGGCTTCGAGGAGACGCTCGGCGTCGGGACGATCGTCTGCTAGAGTGGGTTGGGGCAAAGAAATCCTGACCGCACGAACGGGCGGGTCAGCGGCTGTTGTAGCGACGCCGACACGACCGGCGAGAATCTGGTACTCGCCAAGCGAAAGGGAAGACTCGGGAATCTCGATCCTGGCATCGTTTTCGATACGCATCTGACACGCGAGGCGAAACCCGGCCTGCAGTTCTTCTTTTGAGAGAACCGTGGTTTCGGTGGGGGTCGCTTTACTGTCGTTTCCGGCCACCTTTACCCGGCATTTGCCGCACGTACCCTGCCCACCGCAGGGATACTCGAGTGCAATACCCGCCAAAGAAGCAGCTTCCCGGACGGTCGCCCCAACAGGCACCTGCACGGTTCTGCCGTAGGGTTGAAAGACTATTGTTGCCACCTGCTGCTCGATATCGGCATTTTTCATTGCAATTCCCCGTACAATTCCAAGGGCTCACTCGCCGCGGGCACGGTAATATATCCCTTTTTCCAGCCGGAACTCCTCGATCTCCCCCGCCTGTAGGAGGGCTTCGATGCATTCCCGGGCATTCTCTTCCGTAATAGACAAATTCAGCGCGGTCTCAGGCACAGACGCCGGATGCCGCCGAAGCATATTCAGGACTTCGTCGGTCGTGGCCGTTCGCGCTGCGTCGTTGTCCGCGGGTGCCACGTCGGCAACAACCTCGGCGTGTTCGCCTAACATCGCCGCGAAACGTTCCAATGCTTCTGCCGTCAGGGGGCACGCTGTGGAAAACGTTGGCGGCCGTACGGTGGTATTAAGCTGAATGCGGTCCGGTTTGATTCGATCCGCCAGCCCTTTGATTCGGGCGACCTGCTCTTCAGTCACGCCGTCCAGCAATAACACCTCGAGCCACAGCCGGCCGCTGTATTCGTTGCGAAAGGCGACCAGCCCTTCCCCCATGCGTTCGAAGGAGATGCTCTCGTGGGGCCGGTTCACCGCCTGAAACATGGCCGGGTCGCCCGCATCCAGAGAAGGGATGACAAGATCGGCCTGCAATAATTCGGCGCGAACGTCGGGCCG
>JAWODE010000257.1:0-12293 GCA_046483455.1 Candidatus Hydrogenedentota bacterium
GCGGCGTAGGCGTGCTCATCCACCAGCCGATTGATGGCTTCACGGTATTTCTGGTCCCCGGTCATGTGCTCCGCCGTAACCAGATAGGAAAGAATACTGAGCGAGTTCAGGCCGCGTTCTTCCCACCAATCGATATCGTGATTAAGATGCTCGGGTCCGAAGACCGCCCAGCGGGTCGGCTCGCCGTCCCAGTCGACCAGATTGAAGCCGTGCTCGAGGAGATGGTCGGTGATGCCGACGACCACATCGCGCACGCGCTGTTTTTCTTCTTCCGTCTCCGCCACTAGGTCGTAATAGAGCGCGTAGAAGAAATAGTGGCCGTCAAGTTCGTCAGAACTGGTATCGACCTTGTAGTACCACTCGCCGTCGGCGCTCTTGGGCCAGCGGGGATGAATTACTTTCCATTTCCTGTCGTGTTTTTGTCTTTCCCGGTCTCTTTCGGCCGTATATTGCTCCTCGTTAGGGTTCCATCCTTTATCCGTAGGAACGACCGTGCGGGCCACGAACCCCGGGAGGTTAGGCTTCGAGCCGCCTTGCGTCACCACGCTCAAAAAGCGCAAGGCTTCGAACGCGTTCTTGGCGCGCTCTTTGGCCTTCGGGTCACCCGTGGCGGCATAGGCGAAACACTCGCCTGCGCCGTACATACTGGTCCACAGACCGTCATTGTCGCTATCGTGTTTCTGGATACCGACCTTCTTGCCGGGCTCGGCGGTGGTAACGGACAGGACGTAGCCGTATTCGGTGCGGCGGTGGTATTTGTCGATTTCTTCCTCGTAGAACCGCGCTTTTTCGGCGAGGGTCATGGGTTTGTACCAGATGCATCCGACGCCCTCCGGCGTGGCCATCCAGGCACGGCGCTCGTTGTCTACGGCGATCGCGCGAATGTCGTCGTCGGGTACCCAGCGCTTTCCCTGCCGGTAGGCCCAATGCGCACCGTCGTAACGAATAGCGCCGATATGGGTGCCGAAATAGACGGTTCCATCCGAGCCGGCGGCCATCGACGTGAAATCGTTGTAGGGCAAGCCATCGCGGCCGGTGTAGAGGGTCCAGCCATCACTCATGCACCCCGCACCTTGCGGGCTCGCGAACCAGAGCCGTCCTTTCGAGTCAAACAGAACGCTCCGGCCGTCCTCCGGCGCCCAGCACCGTCTACCATCCTCCGGAAACAACGCCTCCCATTCACCGCCGTCCCCGCTGTAAAAAAGTCCGCTTGCTGTTGCGGCCGCGAGTTCACCGTTTGGACCGCAGGCAACATCGCGCACGCTTCGACCGCCGCCCAGAAGCGCATTCAGCCCTTCAACGGGCTCGAGGCGATTCACTTTCAGCACGTACAAGCCCTCTTTCGTGCCGACATACACGCCATTGGCAAACACGAGGCAATGCACGTCTTCCGAAGCGCTAACCGTGGGCGGCAGAGAAGCCACGGGCGTGTCCATGGCAAGAAAATGCAACGCGCCGCGAAAAATGACCGCCAGGCTCTGGCCGTCAGCCGCCAGAAGAGGGACCGACTCGCCTGAGAACCGTTCGACCGTTCCCCATGTGTCGTTTTGGAAATAGGCCAACCCCTCTGCGGTGGCTGCCCAGACCGTTCCATCCTTGGTAATCGCGATGTCATGCACTTTTACGCTCGGGAGACCGTCGCTTTCGTCGTAAAAGGTACTCATCTCCTGATCAATCGTACCCACCTTCATTTGGTCCTGGCCGGCCTGTGTTTGAAATGCCGGCAACATGCTGGCCGCGATAGCAATGGCAACGATTCCGAGATTCCGGGTCATCGTGTTATCCTCCTGTGAGTAATAAGAAACGGACATCCTTTGGGGCGGGTCTCCCGCATAGCGGGTTTCTGTTTCGCGCACCCCTTGCTAGGTTGTATCTGCACCGAAGAAACTATGGCATGTTTTTGGGGTCCGGTTCAACGGAGGCACGGCTACTCTTTTTAACAGCAAATGGAGCGGTAGATGAACGAAGCGATAGATGAGAGGGAATGGTACCGGCGAGAATTCGGGCGATTCGTGCCGCCGGACATTATCGATTTCGGCGTTCGAGTAGCACCAACGCCCGAAGCCATGACGGCGCCTTCGCTCGAGGCCGACCTCTCGCACACTCTCTTTGATCGGCCGCTACGCCTTCACTGTGCCGCTGCAACAGCGAGTGCCGACATAAACGATTATGTCGAGCGGCTGAGCGGAAAGAGCGGCCTACCCGGACTTATGGGATTTGCGCCGGACCAAGTCGATCTGGAAGTACTCGAGGCGGCCCTGACACAGAAGCCGTTTGCCGGTATTGTTGCCCCCCCCACCGACGATCTGTCGGCGAATTTGCCAGAGGCGGTCATGGAGACGATTGACGCGCTCGGGCGGCTGGTCCTGCTCGACGTCAGCTTGAGCGACGAAAAAGCCGCGTGGCATGTGGCGGAGTTGTGTATGCAGTACCCTCATGCAAAGTTCGTTATTGACTCCGCCGGTAAATATCAGACCCTGACCGAGGCCGCGCAAGGCCTTTTACAATTCCGGGATGTGTTGAACATCTTCTTCACCACGGCGGGCGTTACCGAGTGGCAGATACTCGAAAGTCTCTTCGCCGCCATCGAGCCTCACCGGATTCTCTTCGCCACGGGGGGCCGCCGTGCCCTCGAATTGGGGAAAAGCGTGGTCATCAACGACTATCTCGTCGACGCTACGCCCGAGCACACGAAAGACTCCGACGGCGACACGCCCCCGTTCACCCTGCGTCTCTACGAGGAAATCGCCGCTATTCGCTCCGCCGTGGAGCGTTTCGGTATCAATCGCGACCACATTCTCGACTTTTTCTGTGACAACGCCGAGCAGCTTCTCAAGGTAGCCACACGGAAGAGGTGAGGTCTCTGGTGTCCGGGGGGCCTTGGTCCTCATGTAGCGCAGGCGTCTCGACGGTGTTTTTGGAGACCTGACGGTCAGAAGATGCGCAGAGCCGACGAGATGAATCCGGGGACGCAGCGAGGGCAGGGTGCACGTCGATATTGCCTTACCTTGCGAAAGGCCTCTGCCAGGTGGGTATACTGGATTTTGTAAAGGAGGAATCATTCATGCGAGAAACACAGCGAAAGATAAGCCGGCGCCAGGCATTCAAGGTGGGAGCCGCGGCGACCGCGGCGCTTAGCGCGGCACCCCATGTCAGAGGAGCACAACCGATGCCCGGAAAACCGAATATCCTGTTTGTTATGGCCGACCAGTACCGCGGCGACTGTGTCGGGGCGGACGGGAACGACGCCATCGTCACGCCTCATCTGGACCGCATCGCGCGCGAGGGGGTCCTGTTTTCAAAGGCGTATACGGCCACGCCGAGTTGTACGCCTGCGCGGGCCGGGCTGCTGTCGGGGTTGTCTCCGTGGAACCATGGGATGCTCGCGTACGGCCGCGTCGGCTGGAAATATCCCCACGAGTTGCCCCGGGAAATGCGCAACGCGGGCTACTATACGCTGGGGATCGGCAAGATGCACTGGTCGCCCCAACGCACCCTGCACGGTTTCCACGATACCATTCTCGATGAATCGGGCCGCGAGGAATCCATCGATTTCCGTAGCGACTACCGCTCATGGTTTTATTCGGTAGCGCCAACCCTCGACCCGGACGCCACGGGCGTTGGCTTCAACGATTACGACGCAAAACCGTATGTGCTCCCCGAACGGCTGCATCCTACCGTCTGGACCGGCGACACGGCCGTCAACTTCCTGAAAAACTACGACCGCAAGGAACCCTTCTTTCTCAAAGTCTCCTTCGCGCGACCGCACAGTCCGTTTGACGCGCCCGAGCGGTTCTGGAAGATGTACGAGAAACGTGACATTCCCGAAGCGGTGGTGGGCGAGTGGGCAAAGAAATACGCGCCGCGAAGCGGCAAGAACTCGAGCATCTGGCATGGCGATCTCGGTCCCGAACAGGTACGCACGTCCCGCATCGGGTATTACGGAAACGTGACCTTTATTGACGAGCAGGTCGGCCGCATGCTCAAAGTGCTCGAGGACCGGGGCCTGCTTGAAAACACGCTGGTCCTGTTCACCGCCGACCACGGCGACATGACCGGCGACCACCATCTCTGGCGAAAGACGTATGCGTACGAGGCCTCCGCACGTATCCCCATGCTGGTCCGCTGGCCGGAAGGGTTCCTGGACGCACAACGCGGGCAGCGCCTGGCTCAGCCCGTCGAGTTGCGCGACATATTGCCGACATTTATGGACGCCGCGGGCGCGGGCGTGCCGGACGACATCGACGGCGACAGCCTCCTCAAACTCATCCGCGGCGAAACGGAGGGATGGCGGCCCTGGCTGGACTTCGAGCACGGACGGTGCTACGGCAAGGAGAATCATTGGAACGCCCTCACGGACGGCCGCTGGAAATACATCTATCACGCCTACCTGGGCGAAGAACAGTTGTTCGACCTCGAAAACGATCCCAATGAACTGGAAGACCTCTCTCAGTCAAACACGGCCGAAACGGCCAGGTGGCGCCAGCGCATGATCGAGCATTTGTCCGTGCGCGGCGAAGAGTTCGTCAAGGACGGCAAACTCGTCGTGCGCAAGCAATCGATGCTTTACGGTCCCAACTACCCCGGCTTCTGGGAAGACGCGAAAGCAGCCGGAAAGGTCTAACCCGCATTTCTCACCAACTCAGGCCTGCCTGAGTTGGAAAGAAATTCGCTGACTTGAATTGCGAAGAAAGCACGTGTTTTTTTCTACGAACAGACTGTGTTGGGATATTTCACAGCAGCCTATGGCGTTTGAGGATCGCAATCCGTTCATAAAAACCGTTTGCGTAAGGCTCGGATGCCTCCCAGTTGAAAGCTGTGAAATATCCGGGCTAAGTGTCACGCGCGCGACACCGCCGACTTATCATGGGCCCAATGTTCAAGCGCGCGGCGGATATTCAATGCCATGGATTCGATGCTGAAGGGTTTGTTCACAAACGCGACCGCCCCCATCGCGGCGAGTTCGGGGTCCAGCGCGTTTTGAGGGTACCCGCTGGAAATGATCACCGGAATATCGGCTCCACGGCGGCGAATTTCCGCCAGTACCTCATAACCGGAAAGCTCCGGCATCGACACGTCCAGAATCACGAGGTCGATGGACGCCCCTTTATCGAAGAGCGTGTGCAGGCATTGGCGTCCATCGGCGGCCAGCGTCACGGTATATCCTAAACGCTCCAACATGTCTTTCCCCAGAGATCGTATCGAACGTTCGTCGTCTACGAGGAGAATAGACTCGGAACCCTTGGGAAGCTGCAAACGCTTGTCTTCGGGCGCATGGACAGCCGCAGGTTTCGCATGAATCGGGAAATAAGCAAAAAAGGTGCTGCCCCTGCCCATCTCGCTCTCGATGTCAACCCAGCCGCCGTGGCGTTCAACAATACTGTACACCGTGGCAAGGCCCAATCCGGTGCCCTTCCCGGCGCCCTTCGTGGTGTAAAACGGCTCGAACATGCGGGCGCGCACGGGAGGGCTAATGCCTGTACCGGTATCCGAAACGCTGACACACACATACTCGCCCGGTTCCGCATTCTTTTCATTTCCACAATCGGAGGCGTTTATCGTGACGGCCGTTGCCTGGATGGTGATGCGCAGTTCGGGCGTTTTATCGCGGCGGCGCACGGCTTCAAGCGCATCGCGGGCATTCACGCAGAGATTCAGAATGACTTGGTGAATCTGGTCGGCGTCGGCCCGCACTTTCGGAAGATTTGGCGGACAGATGAATGCGATTTCGATCCGCCGATCGAACGTCTGGCGGACAATGCTCTCGATTTCTTTAAGAATTGAGCGGATGTCTACAGCCTGAATCACCACCTGCGATTTCCGGCTGAAGGTGAGGAGTTGTTGCACCAGCGACGCCGCGCGCAATCCCGCCTTGTTGGCCTCTTCGATGTAGGGCCGCACCCCGCGAAGAGTTTCCTCCATTTGGGCAAGGCTCAGGTTCCCCAGAATAGCCGTCAACAAATTATTAAAATCGTGAGCCACGCCACCGGCAAGCTGTCCCATCGCTTCCATTTTTTGCGCTTGGTGCAACTGGGCGGTGCTGGCATCGAGTTCGTGGGTGCGTTGAGCCACCAGGCGCTCCAAATGGTCGCGTTGTTCCGCTAATTGGGCCTCGTTCCGCAGGCGACCGGTAATGTCGTGGGCCACATAAACGGCGCCCAACGGTTTGTCGGTAGGGTCGGTCAGATGCGTCCACGACAAGTCAACGGGGATCCGCTGGCCGTCGCGCGTCATAAAATGCGTGTCTTGCTGATTCAGAGACGGAGTGTTATAGTTTCCGTTCGCCACTCCCGGTGCGGCGCCGGGCACACTCGTAATTTCCGGAAATACCCGCTCCAGAGGAAGTCCCACCAAGTCCGTTAGTTCGTATCCCAGGAGATTCGCAGCCCTGGGATTAACTACCGTTATCTCCCCCTTCGCGTCGGCGAGCAGCATCGCGTCCGGCATGGTTGCGAGCACGGTGTCTATGATGCGGCGGGGAGTAAGGTCAAAAGCATGGTATTTCCAAATGGCGAATGCGATCAGGCCGGCACTGATAACAAACATGCTGTAGGCCATCTCCGGATAGCGTCCGTACATGTTCCGTAGGAGAACATCCGTACCGAAGCTTGCGAGATAAGGAAACAGGATACCAAGTCCTATCAGCGCTGCCTGCCGCTTGCGCCACTGGCTGGCGGTTCCGGCAGCATGCCAAAAACATAAGGCGACACTCGTCAGCCCCGCGCCAATGCCCCAGAAAAGCTGAGCCTGTACCCAAAAACTCTCCTGCGGGGTACCGTACGTATACCCCCACCATGCTTTTACCGGCGGCGCCGTAATCCATACGCCGCCTATCTTGAGGCCCAGAAACCACAAGGCCGGGGCGTAAATGACCGCCAGCACAAGCCAGGGAACCGTGCGCCGGCGGAAAATGAAGAGCAACACGAAATGGAGCAGAAAAGACGTTATTAGTGGCCACGCTACATCAAAGCGCCACCAGAACGCCGCTTGTTCGACCGACGACGACACCCGGTAACCGAACTCGACAAGGGCCGCCCCCCCTATGGCACAGCAGAGCAGGAAGAATACCTGATTGAGTCTTCTGCGGTAATCCAGGGATAACGTCGCCACGCCCAAGAACACCGCGGCTATAAAAGACAATAGAGACGCTACAGCAAAAAGAGTCATGAAATGGCCCCTTCCAACATTCGAAAGCACGGCCCCTTTTCCCCTTCTCTAGAGATTCTACTTTACATTTAAGAGAATTGCCAAACATAATTAATTCAGGTGCTAAAAACTCGTAAATATCTAATGAACAACGGGGTATACAGGCCAGTCCGGCACAGCAGGTCATAAAGTTTTCCCGCTCCCGAAAAGCTTTGAAGAATGGCAAGGAATGATTTGGGTCGATCAGCGTGGTGGACTGTCTGTATACTTGGCCCGAGCGTACAGAAAAGGAACGAATCTCATGCGTCGCCGCAGTTTTCTTTGCCTGGCGAGTCTCGGAGTATGGGGAACCGTTCGGGCCGGCGAGCAGCCGGTAGCCCGCGAAGATGCAGCCATCCCCGATTACCCCATCACCGACACGCACGTCCATTTCTGGGATCCGGCCCATCTACGGTACCCTTGGCTGGACAAGTCCGCATTGCTCAATAAGCCGTATCTTCCCGAAGACTACACCGCTGCAACCCACCCGGTGGATGTGGGGCGCATCGTGTTTGTGCAGGCGGCATGCCTCACGGAGCAGGCCGCCGACGAGGTGGCGTGGGTGACCCAACTCGCGCAAGAGGATTCCCGTATCCAGGGCATTGTGGCGGATGCGCCCCTCGAGAGAGGCGACGAAGTCGCGCCATTGCTGGAGACTTTCGCGAAGAACTCGCTGGTCAAAGGCGTACGCCGCTTTTTGCGAAATGGGATGGCGGACGGCGAGCTTACTCCCGACTACATCCGCGGCGTTGGGCTATTGGGGAAACACGGTCTTTCATGCGACCTTGGCGTCGGCAGGGGCCAGATTCCTCTCGCCACGGGCTTGGCGAAACGCTTTCCGGACATGCAATTCATGCTGTGCCACATCGGGGTGCCGGACATCCAAAACCGGGGGATCGAGCCCTGGCGGGCGGAATTGCGCGAATTGGCGGCGTTTCCGAACGTGGTCTGTAAACTCTCGGGGATGGCTACCGTGGCGGACCCCGACCACTGGACCCGCGACGACCTGAAACCTTTTTTCGAGCATGTCTTCGAGTGTTTCGGGTTCGAGCGGACGGCTTTCGCGAGCGATTGGCCGGTCATGTTGCGCGCTACGACGTATCCACGCTGGGTTAAAACCGTGATGGGGGCAACCGAAGGCTGTTCGGAGGCGGAACGCCGTCTCTTGTTCAACGGCACCGCCACGAAATATTACCGGCTTGGGGAATAGGCTCGCCTCTCAGGCTTTCAAGGCCCCCGCGGTCATCCCCTGAATGAACGCCCGCTGGAATACGAGAAAGGCCACGATTAGGGGAAGCGTTGCGAGCAGTCCGCCCGCCATCACCATGCCATAGGGGGTGCGCACTTCGCCGTGTAAGAGATAAATCAGCAATGGCATGGTGTACATGCTCTCTTCACGGAGCACGATAAAGGCCCACATGAGATTGTTCCACGAGGTAATAAGCACCAGGATGCCCAAGGCGGCCATGGCGGGTTTGGCAATGGGGAGCGCCACGCGCCAGTAAATGCCGAACTCGCTGCATCCGTCGATGCGTGCCGCGGCCAACAGATCGTCATGAATATTCGCGGCGATGTACTGGCGCATCCAGAAGATGCCGAAGGCGTTGGCGGCGCCGGGGATAATCATGGCCCAATAGGTATTCACGAGGTGGAGCCACGTCAGCACGATGAACACCGGGATAAGGGTAACGGCGAGAGGGATCATCATCGTGCCCAGTACGAACGCGAACAGTTTATCGCGTCCGGGCGCTCCCTCGAATTTGGCGAAGGCGTAACCACCCATTGAACACAAAAACAGGGCCAGCAGCGTGTGGCCCCCCGCAATGATGCACGAATTCAGAAATGCCCGGGGGAGAGGCGTGGTCTTAAACACATCCACGAAATTTTGCACAACCACCGGCCTTGGAATGTATTGCGGGGGCAAGATAAAGATTCTTGTCTCGTCCTTAAAGGCGGAGATCAAGAGCCAGTAGAACGGGAAAATAAAAACGGCGACGACGGCGAGCATCGCCAGATAGGTAAGCGCCCGTTTGAATGTCTTCGAGACCATGATCCTAATCCGTTGCCGGCCGCCGCCATTTCAAAATCACCAGCGAAACCACAAAAACCCCAATGGCGACCGTATAGGCCGCGCTCGATGCGTAGCCGAACCGGAAATCCATAAACGCAAGGTTAAACAGATACAGACCGAAATTGGTCGAGGATGTTCCCGGACCGCCCTGGGTCATCACGAACACTTCGTCGAACATATAGACGGTCCCAATAAGCGACATGATGCCGCAAAAGACAAACGTGGGGCGCATCAACGGCAGGGTAATGTGAAGCATGCGTTGCCAACGTGTTGCGCCGTCGATAATGGCTGCTTCGTAGTAATCGTCCGAGATGCCCTGCAAGCCCGCCAGCATGAGAACCATATTGTAGCCGGTCCAGCGCCATACCAGGAGGATCGACACCGAAATCTTGGACCATGCCTCGCTTTCAAGCCATGGGATGGGGTCGATGGGGCCGCCGGGCAAATAGCGCGTCAACTTGAAGAGCACATAGTTGAACAATCCCGATTCAGCGCTGTAAAGGAGCGAAAACACGATCGCAATAACCACCATAGGCGTGATGCACGGCATGAATACGCCTACCCGAAACAGTCCCCGCAGCCGCAGCCGCTTGGAGTTCAGGATGTTAGCGAAAATGAAGGCGCAAAAGAACATCGGGGGCACATACATGCACCCAATCACCAGGGTGTTCCACAACGCTGTGAAGAACATATCGTCCGAAAAAAGCGTGGCGAAGTTTTCGAAACCTACGCATACCGGCGCGGTAAGTCCATCCCATTTCATGAAACTTAAATACAGAGAAAAGAGCAGAGGATACAGGCCAAATACCGCAAACATAAAGAAAAACGGCGAAATGAACAGATAGAAATAGCGATAGCGCCAGACATCGTGCCACAACCGCCGTTTATGTTGAACTCCTTCAACCATGTCATCCGCCCTCGGTGGGTCCGTAGCCCGGCGCAATCGCGCGGCCTAGTTTGCGTTCGAGTTTCACCGCAAGCTTCGACAGAAATGCCTCGTGAGGCATTTTGGTAGTCGCCCAAGTGCTCAGCATCTGAGTGATGTAACGCATGGCTTCGTTCCAGTCTTTGGTGCGGGTCAGGGTCGGAATCTTGTCGATGTCCCGCGCGAAGAGTCGCCGGACTTTCTGCCCGCCGTAGAAGGGGTCGGGTTCATCGAAGAAGGGATCGTCGAACGTGGTCATAAGGCAGGGGAACAGGTCGAAATTGCGGTATTGCTCGAGCTGCGCCTCCTCCGTACACAGGGCATACTCGACGAATTTCCACGCCTCCTCTTTCTTCTCGCACTGGTCGGGGATCACGAGCACGGACCCGCCAAGATTGCTGGTGCGCAAGCCACCGGGCTCGACGGCGGGCAATCGGAACACGCCCCAATTGCCGGCGGTCGACGCGGCATAATCTTTGATCGATCCCCCCAACCACACGGCGAGGGGATACGTCGCGATCGTATCGTTCTGAAAGGAAGCGTAATATTCGACCCCGGACACGTTGATGGGCGCCGCAATGTCGGCCTCGAGGATGGCGCGCAGCACCTCCAGCGCCTGTACATTCTCGCGCGAACATATGATGATCCGTCCCTCGCGGTCGAACACACCGCCACCGGTCTGCTGGATCAAAATCTCGAAGAATTCGAAAAGGGTGGCAACGGAAAGCGCGAGCATCTTGGTTTCCCCCCTGGATTGGCGAGTGATGCGCTTTCCAACGGCAATGTAATCCTCCCACGTCTCGATAGCATCCAGGTCGATAGCGTATCGCGCAAAGACATCGCGCTTGTAGAAGACCGCGCACGGCCCCATGTCCCACGGAATGGCATACACCCGCCCTTCATGCGTGCAGTTGTCCCAGAACGAAGGCGAGAATTTGTCCGCATACTGTTGAGCTTTGTCGGTTAGGTCCATGAGCGCGCCGCTGGGCGCGAATTTCGGTGCATCGACGAGTTGCAATTGCGAAATGTCCGGAGCGCCCACGCCCGCGATAAGAGATAAGAGAAAACGGGACTGCATATCCGCGCCGGTCATGTTGATGCGGACTTCGATACCTGGATGCTCTTGCTCGAACTCGGGCACAAGGGCCATCAAACTGCCGGCGGCGATATTCCAGCTCCACACATCCACGGCAACACGCTGCTGCCCTGGGACCTGCCCGCCTGTACCCTGGAGACAGCCCGCGAGTAGGAACGGCACTAGGAATGTCATGCGCTTGGCCAACATGCTGTCCCGGCGACCCTGCTTTCTGGTGGGGATGACGTTTTCAAAAGGGGCGCTGCCGTCACGCGGCGAGCCCGGCCCTTCAACACTTCCAGTCATACTCGATCCCCCGAGCCAAACGCAAATGGAAAGGGCGGGATCGAGGTACTGTACAAAAAGCCTTTGAGTCATTCGAATGGAGTAAGAAACAGATCAGGCAGTCTTGTTTCGCAAGCCCTGGGTTAATCTCTCAACCGTTGTGGCAGCGGCAGCCGCGGCAGTCGCTCTCACTTTCATCTTCTACGGATGAACCAAGTAGCTTATGTTACGGTATTTGTTTTTCGCGTCCTGACTTTGTTGAATGCGGCATGGGTTATGTCGATACTGGAATTCAGGATGGTGTATCTCGAGTTACGGGGGTATAAATTCACGGGCTACACATTGGAGGCAATTATGCAACCGACCGGAATGCCAGTTCGAGGCGTATTCTTTTTGTTTCTGGCCTGCGCGGTAAGCGCGAATGTCGCCGAGGCGGGCATCGAGGGGACCACCGTCATTGAAGCCTTCGATTCGGAAGACGCATTGGCCAAAGTGGATGCCAAAGGGACGGCATGCCGGCTTGTGGATGCCCCGGATGGCGCGGGGAAGGCGTTGGAAGCGACATTCGAGCATGCAAAACGCCCGGGGTTTGCTCTGCGCGGCCCCGACGAAGGATGGGACTGGAGTTCGGTCGCGGGGGTGGCTATCCACGTGACGAATCCGGGCAACGTGCCGGTCAACATGGAGATGACGGCCTTTGGAAAGACCGGCGCGGGCAGCCCCCGCACCATGGAGGGCAAGGCCAGCATCGG
>JAWODE010000269.1:0-5862 GCA_046483455.1 Candidatus Hydrogenedentota bacterium
TAGTTTATAGATTAGCAACTTATAAGTCTTTCTTACCCTATAGTCTTATTTAGAATAAAGTAGTAAAAAGGTTAATTTATTTATAGCTAAAGTAATGGCAATGCCGTCATCGACCAGGATGACGGTGCGGCCTTTTAGCGGCGGCAAAGGGTTCCCATGCCGCAGAAGCTGAATCCGGCGTACAATTTCCGCGCGCTGGCGCTGCGCAATGGCCTCTATCTCTTTCTTGGAAAAGGGGTGTGCGGCGATTTCGTGAAGATAAAGCGTGCCATCTTCCGCCTCCGCTCCAAAACCGGACTCCGGATTGTGGGGAAACGGCAACTTCCGCGAGATGAGCACCGAAAATTCCGCATCCAGGTAGGCGGCAACTTCCAGCCCGACCGGAATGCCCCCTTTCGGAATGGCGAGCACGAGAGGTTCCTTTTCCTTATATGAATCCAGCGCCTGCGCCAGTTGCCGGCCTGCGTCTGTGCGATCGTCAAACATTACTTACTGATCCTTTGGAAGTATCTTGGGAAACACTGCAAAGGCGCTATCTCATTCCAAAGCATCATCCGTGCCAAGTATGCAAACACTACCCCTCTTTGAATAGACAAGCGCATTAAACGTTGGTACAGTGGCGCCATGAGCATCGAGATTCGACCTCTTACATGGAATTATTGCCCCACCTGCGGCAATAAATTGGTGATTGCACACGACGGCGAGCGCCCGCGCCCGTATTGTCCGGCGTGCAACCGGTATTTTTATGACAATCCGGTCCCCGCCGCTTGCTGTTTCGTAGCAAAAGGTAACGCCTTGCTTTTTGCGCGCCGCGGCGTCGAGCCCTGTATTGGCCAGTGGTCGCTTCCCGGCGGCTTCGTCGAGCTGGGCGAAACCACCGAGGAGACTATTCTGCGCGAACTCGACGAAGAAACCGGTATCCGGGGGAGGAACCCACGCCTCATCGGCGCCAGTACCCAGCCCAGCAAGCTCAGCGGCGCCGTGGTGGTTATGGGCTACGTGATCGGCGAATGGCAAGGCGAACCGGTTGCACGCTCCGATGTGTCGGAAGCACGCTTTTTCACCGTTACCGAACGTCCGCCTCTCGCGTTCCAGGCCCACCGTGATCTGCTTGCGATCTACGACGCCCTCGAATGGAAATAGGCCGTATCCATAGGCTGCACCAGGACACCCGCCTTTTACGCTTCTGGAACATAGACGTTTCTCGAAATACCGCCCCTGTTCTCGAGACCATCGATAAAAAGCCCGGTCAAAAGGCGGCCCTCACGGGTAGGAACAATGCCAACAGACGCTACAGCCTGAATTTGAGCAGTTTGTCGAACAAGGGGGTTTTTCGCAAATAAACGGGCTCATCGTCAAAGAACCAGTAGCGGCTTTCATCACGCTTTTCCAAAAGGCCGAAGGCTTCGAGAGGCTCCAAGAGCCGCTCGGAGGCCTCCTCAAATCTAATGCACTTGGAAAAGTCGCTATATAGCGCACCCTTGACATTTGGCGTAATAGCTTGCTCTATTACATCGAGATGTGAAACCCAGTCCTCGGTAAGTTGGCCAATGCGATAAAAAGAATATGCTGCCCCGCGCTGAATTTCGGGAATATCATCCAAGCGCGCAACATAATCCAGGTTCAGTTTGCGAAAGTACGTCACGAACAAATGCGCGTAGGATTTACCTGCGCGCTCGGGGTCGAATGCTTCGGCGGCCCGCTTTGTAACGACGAACCGCTGCTTATACTCCTTGATGTATTTTGCCAGTTCGAGTAAGACACGAAGTACATGAATATCCCAGAAATCCTGCTCATTGTATTGTTTTGTCATTTTGCGCCGCAATTCGCGTCTATAGCCCGGCCACCACTGCAATTCATTGAATAGCCGTTCGACAAACCGGCGGTTTAGATTGTCTGCCACCGTTGCGCGCGTCCCCTCCTCTTCCTGTAGTGCGTTCAAGAATATGCGCGCATTGATCAACATGCGGGCGCCGCACACATCCTCCTCGGAGAGATTAGGGTTGACCCACAGTCCATTCGTAGGATCATCCCACTTCTGGTTGTAAAGAAGCTCTCTCATCTGCAGGGGCGATAGTCCGCCGAAATCCTTTATCGGGCGGCGGTTATATTCATCTTGAAGGCGTTGCAGTTCCCGGTTGGCTTCTTCAATGTTCTTTACGCCCCTTTGTTCAAGGCGTTCGCGTATCTCTTCATGGAACGCTTCCCGATGTTCGGTAAAGCCTGAGGCAATTTGCATCCGGATATCGCGCTCGACGTCTCGGAGGTAGTCCCACAACTTTTCGTGGATGCGCTTGAACCGCCCTCGCTCCGAACGCGACTCGGCATAGCGGTGTTGCATCTTAAGGTACTCGACGATATCGCGTAATTCAGCAAGCGTGGGGGTAAATACGAGGCGATTGTCTTCGAACACGCCCGCCCGAAACGGGTCCAACAAGGACTCTGGAACGGGATGGCATTTTTTCAAAATCAGTTCGCGGTCCTTCTTCGAAAGTTGGACCCGCACTTGATATAGTTCAGGATGTTCTATCATGGCGATTACTTCTTACGGGTAAAAACCATCATCCGTCATTGGTTCTTGGTGGCGCAACACCCTCGGATTTGCGCACCACAATCCGGCATTGTCCCGATTCGCAATCGATGATGTGGTACTCGACCTCATATCCGAATTCGCGAATCAGTGGAGGATACAGTACCGGACAGTGTTCACAATATTTCGGGTAGGGCTTGACGCGCCCCTCGCGGAACACCTTCTTCGCCGATGGACAGTCGTGCATGTCGATCACGAACATATCGTCGTAGAGCGTCATATGGTGGCGGCCGCCCTCCTCGCCGAGCGTATGCGACCAGTACGCATACATCCCTTTCAAGCCGTCTTTAGCAACGTATTCGCGCAGATTGGCCAGGAATTCCTCGCGGATACCCTCCCAGAACTCGACAACCTTGTCATACCCCCCGCGTTCCTCGAGGTATTTGAACAATTCGTTGTACGTGTAGATAAAGTCGACGCACGAGATCATGATGCCGCCCTCCAGAAGCGCTGGACGCACCGGCCCGCTTCCTGATCGTACTCGACGCTCGAAGTATAGCCTGCTTCCGCGCAGATGGCTTCGTTGACGATGCGCGTATGTTCGCAGAAATGGTCGGCAATCCAGTAGTTGTTGGCGCGCATGTGGTGTATGGCGGGACAGGCCCGCACGTCGAGCACGAGGGTTTCACCTTCGTAACGCGTCTCGAAATCGCCCTCCTCGAGGCTGAACACGGTGTCCCAATGCTCTTTCAATGCGTCGAGGCCACGCTCGCGCATGTCCTGAATAAGGCCGGCATAGATGGTTTTGGCGGCGCGGGTGAAGAATTCCTCGACGCCCGCCATGCCGTACTGGTCTTCCAGAAACTGAATACCAAAACTCAAGGACCCATGAAAATCTTTGTGAACGTTGGTCATAGCTGCGTTTCTAAGGTTTCTCCTTTGCCTGTTATTTCAGAAATCCGATCTCTTCGAGCGCGTGGCGCAGCGTCGGCACCTTCTCCTCCGGGAACGGCACCTTGGGCGGCCGGGGAGGCCCAACTTCGTAGCCCATCAGCCGCAGGATGGCCCGTTCGACGGCCACACCCCCGCCCTTGAAACGGAACAGAACCTGGACCACTTTGTTGGCGCGCCATTGGGCCGCACGGGCTTTTTCGAGATCGCCTGCCTGTATCGCTTCATAGACATCGACAATGTTACGGGTTTGGTAATTATACGTCGAGCCGATGCCGCCGCACGCGCCCGTAATCAGGCCCTGGAGCAGCATCTGATCGCTGCCATTGAACACCGAAATCTTGTCGCCGAGGGCATCCAGAATCCACCACAACAAAAACATGTCGCTATGGGTATATTTGAAGCCTACAAGATTGGGAATGCGTTGCGCCACCTCGACAAACTGGTCCCCGCCGAGGGCATGGCCCGTCAGTGCGGGAATGTAATAGCAGTAAGTCGGCATGTCCGCCGCCTCGGCAATGGTGCGCATGTGCAATTCGAAGCCCTCGAGGTCGACGGGATAGTAAATGGGCGGCACGCTGGCGACAGCGTCGGCGCCCGCTTTCCGGGCATCGACCGCCATCGCCGCCGCTTCATCGCTTGAAAGTGCTCCCACGTGAGCAATGACTTTGCCTTGCCCCGCGGTTTCGTTCACCACCACTTCCACTACGCGTTTGCGCTCCTCGCGGGTCATGAGAAACCCGTCGCCGGTGCTGCCGTTCACGAAGAATCCATGACACCCCTGGTCTAACTGAAACCGGACCAGTTTTTTCAACATTTCGACATTGACGCCGTCGTCTTTGAATGGTGTCAACAAGGCGGGGAGAATGCCCCGAATTACAAATTGCGGTTCCGACACGGTCCTGACTCCTTTCCATGTCTATGCAAATCAACTTTAGTCCCAGTGGCTTGTCCGTCTGAGGCGGATACGAGGCCTCTTCTGATGGGCGACGCGCCTCATCGCTGCCACGTTATGTACGCATCCTTTTGCGAACTTTCTTCGCATGCCAACACCAACTCGAGCGTGCGCCGCTCGCGTTCGAGAGGTATCAGATATTCTGTTTTCCCCGCGCGGGCTTCGATGGCGTGTTCCAACTCGTCGATGTACATGCGCTCGAAATCGTAGCCGTCGAGGGATGCTTCTTTCCAGTCCGGTTTTCCCGTAAAAGCCGGCCCTTCGTACTTCGCATGGCGAAGACTCCGCCAATCATATTCCACGATCCCCGACTCGAACACCAATTTTCGCATCACCACCGGAGGACGCTGCACCATGTCATGATGCACGACGGCCGATACGTTGCTGCGCATGTCGATCAATATGTCATACGTATCGAAGGCGGCTTTGTCGGTTTGGATATCGGTGCTGCGCCGCCGGGCCATGCATGCCAACGCACCCACCTCGCCCGCGAACCAGCTCAGCATCTGGAATTCGTGCGGCAACATGTCGATACACATACCCCCTTCCGAGCGCTTCGATGCATAGAACTCGCGGTAGTCCTCGTAGGGGTGCCAGTCCGCGACATGCTGGCCCGCGTGGGACAAATAACCGAGCAAGCGGCCGTAAGGCTTTTCATCGACGAAGGCTTTGGCTGTTCGATGGATTGCGTTGTGCAGGTACGTACAGCTTGGCGCGATGAACACGTCCGCGGCTTTTGCGCGCGCCATGACCTCATCCGCGTCCTCGAGGGTCAATACCATGGGTGCTTCGCAAAAAGCGGGTATGCTCGCGTCGATGCAGCGAAGGAGATATTCCTTGTGCGCGTGCGGCGGCGCACAGATCAACGCGAAATCGGCTCCTGCATTGAAGGCCGCCTCCGCATCCGAGAATACGTTGACACCGGGCTGTTCCGCGATGGCCGATCGGCGATCCTCGCGGGGGTCATAGGCGGCGATGGCGCCGTAGCCCATCGTATGCAAACACCGCGCCCGCCGTTTGCCCATCGAGCCGCACCCGATGATCAGAAACCGCATAGGACCCCCATCCGCGCCAGAACCAGCCTCAAGACACAATACGAACAAAGAATACCACGAGCGAGCGGACCATAAAAGCATGACATACCGGTTTTTCCTGGCCATTATGGACCTGTAGTGGGTCTAGATCGTCGCTTTTGTCCATACGGTCCTCAGGTCACAAAATTGCCTGTTTGCTTGCCAGCAGACCGACCCTTTGTTTACTATGACGTTGGCGGTTTAAGTGACACACTATATCCGTGCTGAAAAAGGATTTTTGGAGGGCTTCATGCAGAATTTCCGTCTTTGCGAAAGCAGGTGGCCTATCGTGATGTTGGTGCTGGTTTTGTCGGCGGCGCTGTTTGCGGCAGGGTGTGGAGAGTCGGCGGACG
>JAWODE010000279.1:0-7006 GCA_046483455.1 Candidatus Hydrogenedentota bacterium
GAATCGAGTTCGTTATCCTACGGACTGGTCGTTCACCTCCCGTTGCTTCCCACCTCGCTCGGATCGACGCAGTTACGGTCGGTTACAGGCCGGAGAGTGCGTGCCTGAAGAGGACTCTCACCTCTCCGACAACGTGCACCCACAGGCGCTACATTCTGTCAGAAAACTCAGAGCGGTTCGAGCGGTATTGCCAGGCTGCGTGATTTGCCCAGTTCTGATTTGGTTTGGCTTATCCGGTGATTTCGGTAGGCTGCGAGGCGTGAACTCCTGCCGCTCGATATGGTAAAATCTACATGGTATTTCTGCTTAAGAAACCATCCTTGTGGGTCTGCCGGGCTGCTGCGAAAAACCGACCGGAAGCCGCGTGTTCAAGCGTAAGTATCACTATTGGCAACTGTATCGAACACGCCCTAGCGACAAACTGCGTGAAGATACCTGTCAAAACCATGTAAAGGAGATGTTCGCCCATGCAGAATAGGTCTTTCTTTATTCTCGCCATTGCTTTTCTGCTCATCCCTCTCACCGCCCTCGCCGCTGAAGACGCGCTGCCCAAGAACGTGATCGTTATGATCGGCGATGGGATGGGCGTAGCGCACGTCACGGCCGCCCGCATCGTGAAAGGAGAGCTGCATTTCGAACGCTGTGCGGTGGGAGGCTTTTCCGCCACGCACTCGGCAAACAGGCTTGTGACGGATTCCGCCGCCGGGGGTACGGCCCTCGCGACGGGCGAGCGGACCAATAATGGCATGGTCGCCATGGCCCCAGACGGCACGCCTCTCAAGACCCTCCTCGAGTATGCGGAAGACGCGGGCAAATCTACCGGCGTGGTCGTCACGTGCTCGGTCACCCATGCCACCCCCGCGACATTCCTCGCCCACGTCGAGGACCGCGACCAACAACCCCGGATTGCCGAACAAATCGTCGAGGGAGACGCCGACGTCATTCTGGGCGGTGGTTGGGGCTTTTTTGTTCCCAAATCGCATAAGGGCAGCGAGCGCAATGATGAAAAGGACCTCCTCGCGGAATTGGGTAAGCGGATGCCTGTTGCGCTCACGCCTGAACAATTGCACGGCCTCGGCGATGTCGACAGCTTCGCTGGAATGCTCGCGCCGGATTATCTCTTGTGGGCCGAAGACCGCGACCCCTCCCTGGCCGAGATGACCTCGATGGCCCTCGATGCCCTTTCGAAGAACCCGAACGGTTTCGCCCTCATGGTGGAGGGCTCGCATCTCGACTGGGCGGGACATGACAACGACGAAGAACATATCGTTGCCGAGACAATTGACTTTGATAAAGCCGTCGGCGCCGCCCTTGACTTCGCCGAAGCCAACGGAGAGACCCTCGTTGTGGTGACGGCCGACCATGAAACGGGGGGCTACACCATTCTCAACGGGAAGCTCGAGGAAAAAACCCTCTCGAAGTCAAATTTCGGTACCGGCGGACACAGTGCCGAAATGGTGCCGCTTTTTGCCGAAGGCCCCGGCGCGACAGCCCTGGGCGGCATTCATGACAATGACGAGGTTGGCCGAATACTTATTGGATATATGAAGAAAGCCGCTGCCGCGTCCGCTAAAGAAGAAGCCGTCGCCGCGCCGTAAGAGCCGCGCGGTGCAGGGTTGTCAAAGCTATGCAGCAATGGGGGGAAGCACCCTAGTCTCACGTATTCACCGTGACTTTCTTAGGTCATCCCCCCTTTTTTTCCGAAATCGCCGGATACCTGAACGAAAGACTGCACGGGCCTCCTCTACCTTGCCGCATTTCCGGAGCGCCAACGGCGCGGGAACATAACCAGCCTGGGCTGAAGGCCCAGGAAAACGGCCCAAAAAGAAGGGAGGGCTGAAAGCCCGTAACATGCGCACACAGAAACCGGCCATGTTCCGGGCCTACAGCCCGCAAGATTTAATGAAATCCTTATACCCAGCCCTTTCGGGCTGGGCTGGTATGTTCCCGCGCCGTTGGCGCTCCGGAAAGAATAACCCTTCTCTCGGATCCCACCAGATGGGTGGTTCGATAACCATAAACAAACGCAGTCAGCCAGAGTACTTGAGCGATATCGAGCCAAGTTACTCGGCGATTAGGCTTTTTTCTTAAAGGTTGCGTTGGTATTTTTCCAAGCGTAAAGTATAAAGAATTCTCGCCTACGATCGAGATACAGCGCATTTGAACGGCAAAGCGGAATCATGCGGTTCCTTCTCTATAACATACGATATGGCACAGGCACGGGATGGGAATACCACCTGCCATTCCCGTTCAGCGGATACCTGCGCCGTACGCGCGAGAATCTCAAAAAGATTGCCGAGTTCGTGAAGTCGGAACGCCCGGACATCATCGGCCTGGTCGAGGTCGACAGCGGCTCGTACCGTTCGGAGAAAGTCAATCAGGCGGCCGTGATTGCCAATGAACTTGGCCACACCCACGTCTACCAGTCGAAGTATCCTCAGTCATCCGTATTGCACCGTATGCCGGTGTTGCGCGAGCAGGGAAACGCCTTCATCACCAACCAGACCATCGAGGCTCAGGGGTTTCATTATTTCACTGAGGGCATGAAACGACTCGTTATTGAACTGGAATTCGAATCATTTGTGATCTTTCTCGTCCATCTGTCCTTGAAATACCGCCACCGGCAATACCAATTGAGCAGTCTGTATTCCATGTTCGACGAAGTCAACAAACCCATGGTGGTAGCCGGCGATTTCAACGCCTTCTGGGGGGACAAGGAATTGGACCTCTTCATGGCCGCCTCGGGGTTGCTCAACGCCAACGGCCGGGGCCTCCCCACCTTTCCCAGCCGGAAGCCACGCCGCCAGCTCGACTTCGTCCTGCACAGCCCGGCTATTCGGATTACCAACTTCCGCATTCCAAGCGTCAAGTACTCGGACCACATGCCCCTGATTTGTGATTTCGAGTGCGATAATGGCCTTTCCTGAAAAGGTTCTCCCGAAAACGCCCGGCGTCGAGACCCGGAAGGAAGCAGCCGCTGCAAAGCAGGGCTGCGGGCTACCTTTTTGCTTTCTTCGAATCTGGCCTCGCTAAAAATTGTGGGATCCATGAGCCGCCCCTTGCTAAAATGACGCCTGAAGCATAAGAGCCGGTGGATTCGGGGATGCCCGAGGGAACTATTCTTAATATAATCGCGGCGGTTCATGAAATCAGCAATTGGCTGATCCGCGTCATTATGCTGCTGGTTATAACCCGCCGCCACCGCCCGCAGTCTGCGTTGGTCTGGCTCCTGGTGGTATTCATAACCCCTTGGGTGGGTCTACTTTTATACGCGCTTCTCGGCACTAACCGTCTTCCGCGCAAACGTGTCAAACAACACCGCCGGTTTATGGACAGTCTGGATGCCGCGGCGGCCCGCCTGACAGGAAATTCCGACATCGCTCGACCCACCCTAGACCCCGCCTTCAGGTCCACGGAGCGCCTGGCCCAGCGGCTTGGCCATATGGCCGTGGTCGGCGGTAACAAGGCCGAGATTATTTGCGCCAACGAAGAATTGCTCGAGCGCATGATCCACGATATCGATGCCGCCAAACATCACGTTCATGTGTTGTATTACATTTATGAAGATGACCCCTATGGACGACGCTTCGCCCAGGCGCTTATCCGGGCGAAAAAGCGGGGGGTAGCATGCCGCTTGCTTGTCGATGCCGTAGGGTCCTGGGGCATGCTAAAACACATGGCCCCAGAACTTGCCAAGGCGGGCATCGAGGTCTATGAAGCGCTGCCTGTAGGGCTTTTCCGAAAAGGCATGGCGCGCTGGGACCTGCGTAACCACCGCAAACTGGTCGTTGTGGATGGCTGCGTCGCCTACACCGGTTCTCACAATATGATCGATGCCGGCTACGGGACCGAAACGCTGCAATGGCATGACCTTTCGCTCCGCTTGTCCGGGCCGCTCGTATTGCAACTTCAGACGGTATTCATGGCGGACTGGTACTTCGAGACGGATGACTTACTCGACGATCCCGCGTTTTTCCCGAAAGAAAATGTCAGGGGCGACCTCGCCGCCCAGACCATCCCGAGCGGGCCCAATTATCCGACCGAGAACTATCAGCGCCTCATCCTCTCGGCATTGCACAGCGCTCAAGAACAGGTCACCATTACCACGCCCTACTTCGTGCCGGACGATAGCCTCATGATCGCTTTGGAAAGCGCCGCTCTGCGGGATGTCGAGGTGAACCTCATCGTTCCGAAAAAGTCCGATCAGATCGTGGTGGGCGCGGCGGCCCAGGCCCACTACGAGGAACTTATGAACTGGGGCATCAACCTCTATCTCTACGAACCGGCCATCATCCACGCAAAAATCATGACCATTGACGGCGCCGTCGCCTTCGTGGGCACCAGCAACTTTGATATTCGCTCTTTCTCGCTTAATTTCGAAATCAATCTGGCTTTTTATTCGCCCTCCTTCGCAAAAGAACTTCGGGAACGCCAAAAACGCTATATCGAAGCCTCGACCCGCCTCGAACCGGACGTATGGGACAACCGCTCTACCGCCCGCCGCATTTACCAGAATCTCGCGAAACTTTTCAGCCCGCTGTTGTAAGAGATGCACATCAAGAGCGTGTGTTAGAAGCCGGGCAGTGCCTTTTTCTTATCTCGCGTCCGAAGCAAAAGGTCGCGGCCCCTTCTTATGCCGTTTTTTTAAACCGCCGACTACTCAATCATGTCGCTTGTCTGCTTGACGCGAGGTTACGTGCCACCTATACTCGGGCATGCGGAAATAGATGGCAGGCAAAACGCTCCGAAAGCCAAAAAAGCTTTGCCCCGGATAGAGCAAATGATGCAACCGCATTAAACAAGGGGGGCATGCAGCCCTATCGTTTTTTTCAGGGCCCTCCAAAACCGGTTCGTATCGAGGTCGCCTGTCAGGAAGGAGAATACACCATGCATACTGCTCGACGGTTCGCGATTTGTGGGTTTTTGTACCTCGTGGTGGCCTGCGTAGCCCTCGCCCAGCCCACCAGCCCGCCTGCCGAAAGCGAATTCAATCTGCTAAATAACTTTCCCGAACCTGCTGAAGGCGCGTATGGGGTCGCGGCCGACGTGTTGGGCAATGGCGCCCTCATCGTTTATGACGGCGAAAAAGTTCACGTCGAGCGCAGCAAGGAGACGGATAAGTATACTGCCCTCGCAGGCGAATATCCGGGCGATCCAGGATTTGTCGCAACGTCGCCGGATGGCACGACAGCGCTAGTGTGCGCGGGAGCCAGGGGCCAAGTGTGGCTCTTGGATTCGAGTAACCATGAGGAAGCAGGCGAGCCGAGCGGTATTCTCGAAAATACGTATGCGGGGGAATTTCTCAGCAACGATATTCTCATTGTGGACCGCGCAGAGCTTGTTGAAGGAGAAGAGGGAGACCCCTTCTTCGTGTCGGAACTGGGTATTGTCGACCTGTCTGTCTTGGCGCAGGAGAATACCGCCGGCCTGTATACCAAAGTCGTGGAAAAATCGGAAGAAGGCAGTGCTTCGGCAGGACTCGTCGTTTACGAGCAAACGGTGTACGCAGCTGACGGCCTGAGCGGCGAGGTCCGGTCCTTTCCCATGAACGATCTTCTCGCGGCCTGGAACTCGGGAGTGCCTCTCGCCTGGGAAGACGGCGACCAGCTCGGTACCTTCCACTCGGGCGGACCCCAAGCAGTTTCGGGCCAGGGAACCCTCCTCATCGGCGGCATGGATGTCGAAACCGGCGAAAGCAGCGTGCAATTCGTCGACACCGACGGTGTTGTCGGCGGCGAAGTGGCCATCTCGCAAAACGACCCGCTGCCTATCTACAGCGCGGTGTACAATCCCGTGACGTCGAAAGTCATGGTGACGGCAACATCCTTTAACACCGAACCCATCCTTGTGAACGCGTATGTGAGCGATACCCCCTACGAGGAGTTCGTGCAGCCACAACGTACGTTCTGGGACGTTCTTATTGAAATCTTCCGCCGTCTCGGCGGGCTTATCCTGATCATTCTCTCTTTCTTCTTATTGATTTAGGCCTGTGAGAGACAAAGAACTGCTACACCCGGCGGCAAAACTGCAAACCGTTGTACAAACGCCTCGGGAACATCGTCCGCTGGAATCACAGCGCTAAATCCCTTTCCAGACAGAGATCAAATCGCATTTTGCAGGATGACGCCGAGCGGGTGGCGCTCGATGGCTTTAGGGACGGCTCTGGTGATGTCCACCTGCGCGCAAAAAGGGATATCGGCTGCGAGGCCCGCGCGGCGCAATTTTTCGGCGTGGGGAGCGTTCTGGAAAAGGCCCTCGATGCCTTCCATCTCTATACGTTCGCGCCAACGTTGGAAGGCGTCGCGGCCTTCACCGATCGCACATCCCGAGCGCATGGCGATAACCACGACGGCGACCCAGTCTTCCCGCGCATCGAAACCGGGGTCGTCCATCAGCCCGGCGGGAATTAAGACGACGTCCTTTTGATGGTTGGCGGCCGCGCGCGCGACCGCGGTGGCGTTTACGGTAGCGCCCATATAAGCGGCATGGGCCCCCCATGCGTCGACCAGGCGGCCCGCACCGGTCGTAGTGGTAAAAATGACGGGCCGTCCGCGCGCGGGTTGGACGACGCGCGGACTGTTGCCGTAGTCGAATCCTTCGGGAGGCAAACCGCCGCGTTCGCCGTAGAGGAGGGCGTCTTTGAAGTCGTCGCGCGCGGCATAGGCATCGGCTACTTCGCGGACCGCCAGTATTTCGGTGGCGCCGGCGTCGAGCAATAGGGCGGCAGTGGCGCTCGCGCGAAGGGCATCGACCACGATGGCGGTGAAAGCGTTTTCGCGGGCAAACGCACAGCCTCGAGCGCCTTCGATGAGATGAAACTGGATGCCGGTCATTCCGTGTTACGGGCGCTAGGCGTGTGCGCCGTCCTTTCGTTTTCTCAGAATGTCCCCGATGATGATCCCGCCGTGCTCGCGGCCATTTTCGACAAATACGGCGTTTGCTTCCTTGCCGGCGCAGAGCGTTCCGGCGACGTAGAGGCCGGAGGTGGTGGTCTCGAGGGCTTCGG
>JAWODE010000438.1:0-6632 GCA_046483455.1 Candidatus Hydrogenedentota bacterium
CATCCACTGGTTCCTGGACGTTCCCTGGCCAGTCGCCGGATTGCTGGGCGCGATGGCGGTCGAGACCGCGCCCACAACAACAGTTTCCGTCATCAGCGAAACCCGCGCAAAAGGAAGTTTCGTCAAAACCCTGCTGTCTGTGGTAGCTCTCGACAATATCCTGTGCATCATGTTTTTCGTATTCATCGAGACACTGGATGCGGATTACTACAATCCCGCGACTTCGGTGGGGATGAGGCGGGCATTTGCGGATACAGGCGGCCAGCTTTTCGGCTCGCTCATACTCGGATTCGGCCTGGGGAAAGTTACAGATTGGGTTGTACGGTATTCGCGGCGATTCAGCAATTTCAGCACGACGTTTGTCGCGATACTGGTGAGCACAGGCCTGTCTCAATATCTTGGCCTGAGTCCATTGCTTACGGCATTGTTTTTTGGCATTTTCCTGGGCAACAGTTCGCCGGAAGCGGAAACGCAACTCACCGCCCTCGAACCCATCGAGCATCTCCTCCACATTTGTTTCCACACGCTGGCAGGGGCAGGTATTCACCTGGAACATTTATACGATGCCGGATTGCTGTGCGCCTTGTATGTAAGCGCCCGCTTCGCGGGAAAAGCGCTCGGGGCCATGCTTGGCGGGATTGTGTCGCGGACATCGCGACGGATATGGACCACCATGCCGCTGGCGTTGATGCCCCAATCCGTGGTTGCTATCGGACTGGTGGTTATCCTGGAGGGCGACCCCCGTATTCCGGAAAACATCTCAAACTACGTGGGCACGCTCGTGCTGGCGTCGGTGACCATTAACGAGCTTATCGGGCCGCTATTGACCCGTATCGCACTGCATCGGTCCAAAGAGGCCGGTCTGGACCGACCGCGCCTGATGGAATTCCTCCAGGAGGAATTCATTTTGGTTGGACTAGAAGCAAAAGACAAGTGGGATGCCCTGAAAAAGATGGTTGATTTCTTCGCCCACACTCACAATCTGCCTCCGGAACGCGCTGAAACGATCTATCACACGGTGGTGGAGCGTGAAAAAAGCATGACCACCGCGGTGGGCCTTGGAGCGGCATTACCCCACGGCCGCGTCGATGTCGGAAGTGGAATCCAGGGAGTCATGGCCATTTGCCGGGAGGGCATCGATTTTGACGCGCCGGACGGCGAACCCGTAAAACTCATCGTATTGATTGTGACCCCGAAAGAACACGAGCAACGTCATTTGGAGGTGATCGCCAGCCTTTCGGCGATGATTTCCAATGAACGCATCCGTGAACGCATTATCGCGGCGATCAACGCAAACGATGCCTGGGAAATCATCGAGAGCGAAGAGGCCCGCGGGCACAATTACTTCATCGAAGAGCTGGAAGAACAAGACGAAAAAGGGGAGTGACGCAAAGGCCTTCTCCATTCACCTGGATGGCGGTCATTGAATGACGGTAACAGGTCAAAAGTCTTGCGGATAGCCCCGGGAGCAAATGCTATGCTCTATGTGGAAATTGCCGTTGTCTGGGTAATCCTGCTCGTATTGGCGATCCTAAACGCGGGCGTACGCGAGAAAGTATACCAGCCCCGGGTGGGGGAACAACCAGGCCATGTCATTAGTACCCTGCTTTTTGTGGCGCTCATCTGGACGGTTGTTTACGTCTTCCTGGCACTCGTGAAGGAAGTGCCTTCGACGCGGCAGCTTTGGGTCATCGGCGCGGCATGGACAGCCGCCACCGTCGCCTTCGAATTTCTTTTCGGGCATTACGTTGCCGGGCATTCATGGGGGCGTCTTTTTCGTGATTACAATATCTTCAAAGGCCGCGTATGGATGCTGGTTCTCCTCAGCTTGCTGGTTGCCGCGCCAGTAATCGGAGTCCTGGTGCGTGGGTGAAAAGAGCCTGAAGGTGCGAGGGGTGTAAAGGGCAAGCAAGGCCAGAACACGAACGCGCACGGGCAGCCACCGATACGCGGCATTTGCTTCTGCGGGCTGCACAGGAGTGTTCCAGAGGCTCGCCCCCCTCAACCGAGATAATCGTTTGCCTCTCGAAGGGAACAAAGCATGGGAAGCGAATCTTCCTCGTTCACGATTTCGCCGCGGACAATGGTCCAAAGTTCTACTGGGTTGCCCCCGAAGCCCGCAGGCGGTTGCGGTAATAATCGATAATGACGGCAGCCACGATAACGAGGCCCGTTACGAGGCGTTTGGTATGCTCCTGCGCATTGGCCTGGGCCAATCCGCCCGCGAGCACGGCGATGATCATAACCCCGAGAAACGAGCGAACCACCGAGCCGCGTCCGCCGAACAGGCTGGTGCCGCCTATCACAACGGCAGCGATAGCTTGTAGTTCGTACCCCACGCCGTCTTCCGGATTAACCCCCTCGAGACGCGCGGCATGGATAACGGCAGCCAAACCGGCAAGCAATCCGCTCAAGGCGAACACGGCCGCCTTTAGCCGTTGCGTCGGAATCCCGGACAGACGCGCCGCTTCCTCATTGGCGCCGACCGAGAAAAGGTGGCGGCCAAACGCGGTGAATGAGAGCACAATTTGGCCCACCACGACCACAAGGATAGCCGTGACGAACATCAGCGATACGCCACCGATGCGCATCGAGGCAAAAGCGCCGATTTTCGTGCCGATATAGATCGAGCGGGAGTCCGTGACAAGATACGCACCGCCGCGGGCAATCTCGAGCATGCCCAAGGTGACAATAAATGAAGGCAGGCGCCATGTGATAGTCGTGACGCCGTTCAGAATGCCGCACAGCAAACCGGTACCCAAACAGGCTGCGATGCCGAGTAGCAGGGGCCATTCGAAACGATGGGCGCATACCGCCAGAACGGCTGCGCTGAGTCCCAACACCGAGCCCACGGACAAATCGATGCCCGCGATGATCAAGACGAAGGTCATCCCTACGGCGATGACAACCGCGTCAGGAGTCTGATTTACGATGGTACGGAAATTAGTAAGGGTAAAAAAATTCTCGGTAAACAGGCTGAACACCACAATAAGTAAAAACAAAACGAGAGTAAGCCCGAGATAGTCAAGAACGAATACGTAAGACCGTCTGGCGCTGCTCATTCAGGGTATCTCTCTTCGTGCGAGGCCGACCAATGCCGCGCTCTACTCACAAATCCATGGCCGTGACCAGATCGACAGGGGTTTCGAAGTCTTCGGGGGGAGCCTCGCCCGCCAACATCTTCAGGGCGTACTCGATACCATACACAGCAAGTTGGTCGGCGTGCTGGTCGGCCGTCGCCAGGATTTCCCCCTTCGTGAGAAGTTCCTGCGCGGCGGAGATGTTATCGAAGCCGACCACGTACACGGACTCGAGTTTCCCAGCAGCGCGCAGAGCCGCTACCGCCCCGAGGGCCATGCTGTCGTTGGCGCACAAAAAGGCTTTGATGTTCGGGTTTTCGGTGATCATTGCGGAGACAACCTGGTTCGCCTTCGAGGTCTCCCAACTGCCGGATTGCGAAGCAACGGTCTCCATACCGGCGGCGTTCATGGCATCCTCGAACCCCTGTTTTCGCTGGATAGCGTTAAATGCGGTCGGAATGCCCTCGACGATGGCGACCGGATCGCCTTTCGAAAGCTTTGTCGCGAGATACTCGCCGACTTTGCGCGCGCCTTTCCGATTGTCGGGGCCGACGAAGGGGATCTGGATGCCGCGCTCGGCCAATACTTCATCATCAAATTTGTTGTCAATATTGACGACCACGATCCCGGCATCCATGGCCTTCTGACACGCGGAAATGAGAAGCTTTGAGTCGGCGGGGGCGATGACGATAGCGTCGACGTCCTGGGCAATCATTTGCTCGACAAGTTGGACCTGCCGGTTGACGTCGCGTTCGTCCTTGATGCCCTGCGCGATAAGTTCGTACGCGTCGGCATTCTCTTTCTGATGGGCCCGGGCGCCTTCTTCCATAGTCAGAAAAAACTCATTGGCGAAGGATTTCATAATCAGCGCCACCCTAGGCTTGGTTGGTGACGGTGCGGAGTCATCGGCGCCTTCGGAAACGGTCTGATCGCCGCCGCAGCCCATGCACACGATAAACGCCATGGCGATAAGGGTGGCAGCAGTGTTTCTGAGAAGCGCGTATCGTCCCCGCATTGGTGAATCCTCCAGCGTTGTCCCCGCCGACGATGAATCTAAGCGCGACCGTATGATAGCGTATTGGCTTTGAAGTTTCACCCGATCGAATGGCGCAAGACGATTTTATTCTGGAAGAAATTATGAAAATCCCGTATCGGCTGGCTGACGCGTACCTCCCAGTTTTTTCCAATACCCTGATTTCCACGGGAGCCACAAGTGCAGGTATACTCATTCGTGGGGCAAGAGATAAGACCTATCAGGAGACCCATTATGTGCCGAAGAATCATCTTCCTACTCGGTATCCTTGCGACATTTTCCATCGCCCATGCCGCCGAAACCGCATTGCAGCTTTATGTCGCTCCGAACGGAAACGACACGTGGTCCGGAACGTTATCGGAACCGAACGCCGACGGCACGGACGGACCGTTCGCGACCGTTAGCGGCGCGCGTGATGCACTGCGGCGTCTTAAAGAGGCGGGGGGACTGCCCGGGCCTGTTTCGGTGCAACTACGGGACGGGGTCTACCGCATTTCTGAACCTATCATTTTCGAGCCGCAAGACACGGGCACACCAAAAGCGCCCATCACCTACGAAGCGTTTCCTGGCGAACGTCCCTTCCTTAGCGGCGGAGTGCCCGTTACCGGATGGACGCAAGACGGAAAAATCTGGAAGGCCACCATCCCGGAAGCGGGACCGCGCCCGGAGCCGTTTTGCGCATTATGGGTAAACGGGGAGTTTCGCAATCCCGCGCGCAGCCCTAATGAGGACAATTTCATCAGCGACGGGATAGCACCGGTTATCAAAGACCCGGAGACCGAGGAAGCAATTGTGAGTCCGCACAACGCCATCCGGTACAAAGAGGGCGATGTGCGGGAATGGGAGAATATCGAGGACGTGCTTGTGGTCGGGCTGCATTCCTGGGATATCACGAAGCTGCCCATCGACCGCATCGATAAGGAACAGCGCTTGCTCATCATGAAACGCCCCAAGGGCGGGTGGGACTTCAACCGGTGGGCAGGACCGAAACAGCGGTATTATGTGGAGAACATCGTCGAGGGTCTCGATGCGCCCGGCGAATGGTACCTGGCTCGCAAGACAAAGACCCTTTCGTATATGCCCAAACCGGACGAAGATATGTCCGCCACTGAAGTCATCGTGCCCATCGTGCGGCAACTGATCCTGTTACAGGGCGATACGACGAACGGGGCGTTTGTGAAGCATCTGCACTTTAAGGGCATTGCGTTTTACCATACGGATTACAGCCTTCCACCGGAAGGCATGAACAGTCAGCAGGCGGCGTCTTCGGTCAATGCGGCTTTCCATGCGCGGGGGGCGCGGTATTGTTCCATCAAGGATTGCGAGGTCGCGCATATCAGCAACTACGCCCTCTGGTTTGGCGAAGGCTGCCAAGATAACGTCATCGCCCGGAACCACATCCATGACCTGGGCGCGGGCGGCGTACGGTTGGGCGAGATGGGTGACGCCGCCACGGAATACCAGGTGGCTCGCCACAACGTCGTCGACAACAACTGGATTCACGACGGCGGCACCATCTACCACCCGGCAGTGGGCGTATGGATTGGGCGGACTTCCTACAACACCGTTTCGCACAACGAGATTCACGATTTCTACTATACGGGTGTCTCGGTCGGTTGGTCCTGGGGCTACGCGCCCAGTTCGGCGAATCACAATATCGTCGAATACAATCACATTCACCATCTCGGAAAACGTTACCTCAGCGACATGGGCGGCATTTACCTGCTCGGACGGGCGCCCGGCACCATCTGCCGCTATAACCGCATCCACGACGTGTTCTCGTATGCTTACGGCGGCTGGGGTATCTACCCCGACGAGGGCAGCACACACCTGCACATCGAAAACAACATCGTGTACAACACGAAAACAGGTGGTTTTCACCAGCATTACGGTAAGGAAAACCGGATCGAGAACAACATTTTTGCCTATTCGCACGAAGGACAGATTCAGCGTACCCGCATGGAGGAGCATTTGTCCTTCACCTTCCGCCGCAACATCGTCTATTTCAACAACGGTCGGCTCTTAAGCAGCAATTGGAGCGATAACCAGTACGACCTCGATTTTAACTGTTACTGGGACGAGGCGGTTGGTGATATTTTGTTTGCAGGACATACCCTCGAGCAGTGGCGCGAAAAAGGCCAGGATGAGCACTCGATCATCGCCGACCCCCTCTTCGAGAACCCGAAAGAGTTCGATTTCCGCCTGAAACCGGGTTCCCCGGCCCTCGATGTCGGTTTCGAGCCCATCGACACAAGCTCCATAGGCTTGTACGGAAATGAAACGTGGGTGAAGGGACCGAAACGCATCGAGCACCCGCCCCCGGAATTGCCCGAGCCATTCGAGCCGAAATACATCCGCGACGATTTCGAGGATACCGCAGTTGGACAGGGACCGAACAATGCCACTCCCCAGGGTACGACCGCCGAAGCCACCATCCTCGTGACCGATAAAACCGCGGCCGGCGGCATAAAAAGCCTCAAGATTCAGGACAAACCGGACCTCGACAAACCTTGGAATCC
>JAWODE010000492.1:0-12843 GCA_046483455.1 Candidatus Hydrogenedentota bacterium
GGTTTGACCCGGATTTCATCGACTTTATAAAAGACCTTTACATTAAAAGCAGTTTTACCGACCACCTGATTATGGCTATGAACTACTCGCTGATATACAATACACAGACATCGTTACCTAGGCCTTTAGGCTGGTATGCCATCGCGCCTTCGGCGCTCTGGAGTGGGAAGAGGGGGGCTAAAAATCCGACACGTTCTTTTGGTAGATGACAAAACCGCCCAATTTAAGATTCACCGCTTCTATGTAGCAACCATATCAAGTGCCCACTTTCCATTTCTGTGCGCGTTGATTATCCTTGTCTCTAAATAGATGCTATTAACCTCGAAGTTGCATGTCGTACGCTTTGCGGGGAAGTTTATACCAAAAAGGAGAAGTCCAGTGGGATCCAGATCGCGTTATTTCAAAATCGTGGACTACCTATGGTTTGCTGTCTTCGCCATCATTTTCAGCGCGGTGTTTGTCGAAATGCTTTTTCGACAAGGGCTGGATTCGCAAGGCGCGGTCCTCCTTCTATTTTTGGCTACCAACATGAATATAATCATTTCGCGTATGCAGGCGCGACAGCTAAACCTGACGGAAAAGCAACGCGAAGCCGGTGGGGCCCACGTCAATCTTTGAGCCACCGAATACACAGGAATAACCTCTTGCGGGAGGACGGAGAGACACATTCCGGCGGTAAGAGGCATCTGCCGCTCTTAGCGCCAAAGGCGCCATAACATATCAGCCTAGGCTGAAGGCCTAGGGACAAGGGGCAACAAAAAACGGGAGGGCTGAAAGCCCGAGACATCACCATGCCACAATCGCTCAGTTTCGTCATCATTCACGTCATTTTCAGCACTAAAGACCGCCGCGGGTTTTTGAATCGCGAATTCCGCTCGCGCATGCACGGGTACCTCGCATCCATTGCCCGAAACCACAAGTGCGAATGCCTTCGAGTAGGTGGCAAGGCCGACCACGTGCATCTAGCGATCCGTCTTTCGCGTACAATTACGATCGCGCATCTCGTAGAACAATTGAAGACCTCTTCCTCCATCTGGGCGAAGGAACAATCACCAAACCAGCATGGCTTCGCGTGGCAACGGGGATACGGGTGTTTTTCGGTTGGTCCGCGGGATTTGGAGGACCTTGTGGCCTACATCGACAACCAGGAAGAGCACCACAAGAAGCGTACGTTCCAAGACGAATTTCGGATGTTCCTGGACAAATACGGTGTGGAGTACAACGAAGCGTATGTGTGGGATTGAAGAATGTGCCGGGCTTTCAGCCCGGAGACTTGGCGGACATACCGTTTTCCTAGGCCTTTAGCCTAGGCTGGTATGTCATCGCGCCTTAGGCGCTTCAGAGGACACCGTACAAGGCCCTTTTAGATATGAGAGCGCGAACGAAATGAGAGGCACATATTCAGCCCGTGAAAGAGGAGGTCTGCCGCTTTTCCGCAGCTTCTGCTTAGGCTGGATCTCAATGCGTCTTCGCTGCTTCGGAAAGGTGATTGAACAGGCCCAAGACAGAATTCACCTATCAACACGCTTGGGCAGTAAAGATTCCCCATGTTTAGCTTATAAAAATCCGATTCCTGTGTTTTGACAAGCGGTTCAATATTTGACATAGTTCAGAGAAGCGCGCAATGAAATTCCATACCGAGCTAACTGCCCAATCGGCTACTTCTGGACTCACACTGCACCTGTAAACGAAATCCGTTCCTGGAGCACAAAAAGAGCTGAGTTCAATCTTTTTGGATCGAAAACGCTCGGACAGTTTTTTGTGCTTACCATTTTCGTCATCCCACTCAGGCACAAAATGTACGAGAGAATTTCTGAGTTTTATCAGGTCGGCTACATCCTGAAAGGGACAGCGGCCCTTATCCATTGCTGGCTTTTCTCGAAGCTGAAGAACCTTCTGGTACTTCCAAAGAACACAGCTTCCCTTTGTTTTCCGACAATCAGTTTTTTCTGGAGACAAGCCATTCGACGCGATCTCTTCATTCACGTGGGCTTCCAATGCTGCCACAGCGAGGAAAATCGAAGCTGTCACACATGGAGCTATCTCATTATCGAGGAAAAGGCCCTCTCTGTCCTCAGCACACATCTGCTCCAATTGACGGCTTTCACGAGCGAAACGCGCAGCACCGATCATGTGTTTTGCAGCAAATTTCCTTTTGACTCTTACCGTTCCCTTTCCTATCGTTTTGGAAAGCACCTCCAATCAGCGTTTCAAAAGGTTATGTCCTGACCGTGAGAAAACTTATCTATTTTATCGCCACCTCTTTGCCCTTTTTCGAGGATGCGTAGATAGCATCAAGAATCTGTTGAATGCGGAGCGATTCCCGGGGCTTTACGCGCACGGGGAGGCCGTCACGGACGCATTCGACGAAATGGCGGATTTCCATGCGGTGGCCTTCTTGCTCGGGGAGCCAATCGTATTGCGTACTCGTGAGCGAATTGCCGACGGCGCTGCTGATGGTGAGAGGATTGGTAGTAATCCCGGCTTTATCGCCCAGAATACGCAACCCTTGGATATCTTGCGGAATATTGGCCGCCCACGATACCTCGAGATTTAGCACAACATCCTTATCGAAACGGATAAACGCCACGGCGTGGTCCTCGACGTCGAACTCTTTGGGCGGATACGGCACGCCCCAGTCCTTGTTACACAGGCCCTCGCGATCCCCAAACTTTCGGCTGACGTGACCCGTTGCGGATACAGGCTTCGGACACCCCATCAGCCAGATGAGCAAATCAAGCATGTGGACGCCGATATCGATCAGGGGCCCGCCCGCGGATTCGCGTTTGATATGGAACTTGCCCCAGCCGGGGATGCCTCTGCGCCGTAGATATTGGGCTTCGGCGAAGTAAATGTCACCCAAATCCCCACGCTCGATGAGGGCCTTAATGCGTTCGTTAGCCGACTCAAAACGCATGTTTTGGGCCACCATGAGCTTGCGTTTGTTTTCCTTGGCCGCGGCGATCATTTTCTCGCCTTCTTTCGCGTTCATGGCCATGGGCTTCTCACAGAGCACGTTGGCCTTCGCCTTGAGGACGTCTATGGTCATGCTGCAATGGAGACGGTTCTGGGTACAGATATCGATAATGTCGAAATCGCCTTGTTTCAGCATCCTCTTGTAATTCGTGTACGTTTTGGGGATGTCCCATTTCTTCGCGACCATCTCGACGCGTTCGGGGATAACGTCGCATATGCCCGCCATTTCAACAGCCCCCTCGGCCTCGAGTTCTTTCCAGGGATCGAGATGAAACAGTTGTGCCACGGAGCCAACGCCAATCACTCCGACTTTCAGTTTTTTGTCTGCCATAGATGTGCTTCCTTCCAAGAAAAACAGGTTGCGAAAATAACCGCGGTCGTACCCCCGAAATGCCCTGTGACCAAAGCCACAATCATACGAAAACCGTCATTGCGGGGCAAGGCAAAAGCAGGCAAAGGAGCCAATGGGACCTAAGGGACTAAAGACCAGAAAACACTGCGAACAGCCACTTAAACCCGCGTGGGCAAACGGCCCCTCCGCCTCACATCCCCCCTGTCCATGAGGTCTACGAATTCCGGTCTTCCCATTGCCCGGTTTTTCCTGGCGGAGACATATGCTACAATCGCATTCTCTCTTGGTAACTTACGGTCAACGGGCAATGCGCCCTTAAAGCAGGAGAATCGGCGATTATGAAAACGATGTCTGTGTTACTGACGGGATTCGCGTGTGTCGCGATGCTGGTTGCGTCTTGCGCAACAGCGCAGGAAGAAAGCGCGGTAGAAGCGAAAGGCGCTCCGAACGCCGAAAAATTGGGCTGGCATTTGGGTTGCCAGGCGTACAGCTTTAATCGCTTCACCTTTTTCGAAGCCGTGGAGAAAAACCAGAGTCTCGGCCTTCATTGCATCGAGGCCTATCCCGGCCAGAAGTTCAGTCCCGAGAAACCCGACGCCAAGTTCGACCACAATATGTCGGAAGAACTGCGTCAGGAAGCCCTCGCCAAACTCGAGGCATGCGACGTCAAACTCGTGAATTACGGCGTAGTCGGCCTTTCGGCGGACGAAGCCCAGTCCCGCAAGGTGTTTGACTTCGCCAAAGCCATGGGCATCCAGACGATCGTCAGTGAGCCGGCGCCGGAAGCCATGGACACGGTTGAAAAATTGGCCGATGAGTACGGCATCAACGTCGCCATCCACAATCATCCGAA
This sequence comes from Candidatus Hydrogenedentota bacterium, assembly GCA_046483455.1. Classification (GTDB taxonomy): domain Bacteria; phylum Hydrogenedentota; class Hydrogenedentia; order Hydrogenedentales; family SLHB01; genus UBA2224. The sequence goes on from JAWODE010000492.1 coordinate 4,182, forward strand.
GCCCTCGCGGTATTGGAATCCCGACACCGTCCTCGAGGTAGTCGAGGGCCGCAGCAAACGGCTCGGGGCCTGTGCGGATACCGGCCACTGGGCCCGCTCAGGCATCAAGCCCCTGGAGGCCCTCAAAAAGCTCGAAGGCCGCATCATTTCCTTCCACTTCAAGGACCTCAATGAATTCGGCACCCGCGATGCCCACGATGTGCCGTGGGGGCAGGGGATTTGCGATGTCGAGGCCATGCTGAAGGAAGTACAACGTCAAGGCCTCAACGACATCGTGTTCTCGATCGAATACGAGCACAATTGGTTGAATTCTCTGCCCGAAATCGCTCAGTCCGTTGCGTATTTCGATAAAGTCGCCGCCGAATTGGCAAAATAGACCCTGAAAAACACAACCGCCCCGGGAACCGTGTTGTTTTCCGGGGCGTGCTTCTTAATTCGAGATTGAAAGGGAGAGATGCCATGAATCGACAGACATTCTTGCATATGTGCGGCATCGGGGGAACAACCGCGGTCATTGGAGACTACGCTTATGGCCGGGAACTCGTGGCACGGGCGCAAGGTGACAGGACAACGTTTGGCGCCCGCGCTCCCAAAGGAAAGCCCGCGGCAGACCGACCAAACATCCTTTTCTTCTTTATCGACGACCAGCGCAACGACACGCTGGGCTGCACCGGCGACCGCATGTCCCGGACACCGACCATCGACCGTCTCGCGCGGCAAGGCGTTCGGTTTCAGAACGCCTTCGTCACCACCTCGATCTGCGCCGCCAGCCGCGCTTCGGTCTTTACAGGCTTAACAGAACGTACCCACGGCTACACCTTCGGCAAGCCGCCCATCAGCAACGCTCATATTCAAACAAGCTATCCTGCGCTCCTTAAGGCGGAAGGTTACCGCACTGGATTCGTCGGCAAATACGGCGTCAAAGCCGATGCCAAGCCCGATGAGGACATGTTCGATTTCTTCAGTCGACGGGATCGCCCCTATTTGCGCAAGCAGCCCGACGGATCGGTCCGCCACATCGGCGAGATCAACATGGAACACGCCATCGAGTTCCTCGACGGCTGCTCGGCGGAACAACCGTTTTGCCTGTCCGTAAGTTTCAGTTCGACCCACGCCGAGGACAGCGACAAGGAAAATCACTATCCCTGCATCGACGCGGTCAAAGGCATGTTCGAGGACACTGTTTTTCCGCCGCCCTTACTGGACAGCCCGGAGGTATTTGAAGACCAGCCCGAATTCCTGCGCAAGTCCTTAAACCGCGAACGCTTTTTCTGGCGCTGGGACACGCCCGAGAAGTACCAAAAGAATATGCGGGGCTATTACCGCCTCCTCGCCGGTGTGGACTACATGATTGCGCAGATAACCGCCAAACTCGAAGAACAGGGCCTCGCCGACAACACGGTGATCATTTACGCCGCCGACAACGGTTACTACATGGCCGAGCGTGGGTTCGCGGGTAAGTGGTCGCACTACGAGGAATCGCTCCGCGTGCCGTTCATCGTCTACGACCCGCGCATGCCGGAGAACCTGCGCGGACGCATCCTCGACCCCATGGCCCTGAATATCGACATTCCGGCGACCATACTCGATGTTGCGGGCGTTGAGGCCCCGGAGCGCTACCAGGGCCGGAGTCTGATGCCCTGGGTCAACGGCGACACGCCCGAGGACTGGCGCACCGAGTTTTTCTGCGAACACCGCATGAAGCACGAGAAGATTCCGACATGGGAGGGCATTCGCGACGAGCGCTACGTCTATGCCCGCTACGACGGCCAAGAGCCACCTTACGAGTTCCTCCACGACCTCGAAAAGGACCCTTACCAGCTCCGCAACTATGCCCAGGATGCGGACTATAAAGGCGTCCTTGACGACTTGCGGAAACGCTGCGATGCCGCGGTCCAGAAATACGAACACGCTAAATAGAACACCGGAATCTTCTGCCACAGAGGGCACAGAGAACACAGAGCGGCATTCAAGAAGTTATTAGCACATCTTTATTGTATTAGTACAAAATAGAATATTTGCGTACAATTTTCTTGAAAGCTAGACTGCGTTTTCGCCTAGTGGTCTAAATATTTCCTCATATTTCAGTTTTTAATGCAATTCTTATGATATATGTCTTGGGCGGATTGACGTTTGATGTTTTGGCTGTGACCCCTGTGGCAATAATCCGTCTTGTCTACTTTCTCAGCGCCTGCAGGGTGTATTCGGGAAGCTTCTTCTCGGCAAAGATGCGTTTGAAACGGGCAAAACGTTGGCGGCCGTTGACAACCGGCACGCTGGCCCAATCCTCACCGACAAGCGGACGGGCATAAGCCACGAATTCATCGGTGACGTCATACTTGCTCGGGGCCAACCAGGCTTTTGGAAATTCGCGCTCGGAATTGGCGACTTTCTCGAGGGGCACCTTGTCATAGCGCACGTTGTAGATGGGCCCCGGCTCGCGCAGAATCGTTGACATCCAGCCATTTTCCCCCGATTCCGCGATCAACGCGGCCTTCTGGCCAACCTTGTACGCCTCGTCGAGGTCGGGGATAGAGGCATACACCGCGGTCATCCGCTGGTCCGTGCCCATCACCTGTCCGCGGGCCTTGCCCGGCACCGGCAAACCGTGTTCGTTCAAAATCGTCACCAACTGCTGGGCCACGGTCGTCTTGGACGCGCTGAACTGGGTATGGCCAAAGCTATCCTTGGTTTCGCCCAGTTCGCCGACCTCGAACCCCTCGCTAACCACGATGATACAGCGGCCGTCCTTCTTGAGTTGATCGTTAACGTTATCGCACAACTCTTCAAGCGTTACTTTAGATTCGGCCATGTAGATTTGCAGGGGCATCTCGCGTTTCGGGTCTGCCAAACGCGCCGCGGCGGGGATGAACCCGATCTTGCGCCCCATGGCCTGCAATACCAACACCGGATCCGCGGGGCAGGAACCTCCATTTTCTTCATTGGCGTTCTGCACAATGCTCATCCAGTACCGCGCCACGCTGCCATAGCCAGGGGTATGGTCAATGAGCTTGAATTCCGAGTCGCCTACATCGTTGTCGATGGTTTTGGGCACGCCGACGGCCACGAGATCGAGGCCGCGTTCGTGAGCCAACTCCGCAACCTTATGGGCGGTATCCATCGAGTCGTTCCCGCCGTTATAGAAGAAATAGCCGACTTCGTGAGCTTTCATAACCTCGATGACCCGCTCGAAGTCCTCGTCCTGATCGGGTTTGAGCTTGTAACGGCAGGTCCCGATGCTCCCCGCGGCCGGGCTATACCGAAGGAGGGCAATCTCCTGTTCATCTTGGGCGGACAAATCAAGCAGTTCTTCCTTTAACACACCCTCGATGCCGTGCCAGCCACCGTAAATGGTCCCGAACGTGTTCGGAAACATCTTACAGGTCTCGACAACCCCGCGAAGAGAGCTGTTAATGACCGGACTGGGTCCTCCCGATTGCGCAACAATGACATTCTTCGGCATCGTCTTCTCCCCTTCAAATCGCGCGCGAACACGCAAAAACTCCGTATATCGCACCAAAACGTCTGGAATGGTGAAAAGATACCACAGTTTCCGCGGCAAATTCACATAGACAGAATAAGAATCGCGACGAAAAGAGCCGCCTCCACCTATTTCTTGAAGGGCTTGGGTTGAGGGTTTCCTTCCCGCAAACGGTAAAGGACCTCGCCCGCATAAGGCACCAGCAGCAACCCTTCGTTTTCGCGGTCCTTCCAATCATCGGGATTGATGCTATCGGGATCGCGGTAACCGAGGTTAACGGCCTCGCATTCCTCTTTCGGGATGCTCGTAGCCAGTGTGACCTGGACACGCGGTTTTTCGACGCCGTCGACCATCTCGCCGATACCGCGGACATGCGTCGAGTGGGCGAGAATACCCCCGGGGATATCGGTGAATTTCTCCATCTGAGACAGGAAATAGTCGCGGGTATGATAACCAATTCTCTTGATGTAGTGACCATGCGTAACGCTGATTTCCTTGATGTGCTTCCCGTAGATAATAAGTTCGCCACCGTCGGCAACCACCGGTTCGAGCTTGTACATGCACTTCCCGGCGACCCAAATCTCGTCATACATGGACGGCGCCACCGCCAACACACTCTTAAACGGCTTTTCCTTGTAAACAATATGCGTGCGCGTTGCCATCTTGGCCGCGGGTTCCCACGCCTCTTCGGGTGTTCCGAAAAAGAGACCGTGGCAATCCTTTTTCATTACGTTAAGTGCCAAACAAAGCTTTTCGACCGGGATAAATGCCGCGGCACGGTTTACCACCTCGCGAACCGGCGTATGCATCGTGCCATTGATAACCGGGTTGGTGATCAACGCTCCCAGCCAGTGAAAGAAATTGATAATGTCCGGTCCCGCGATGCCCGGGAAAAAGTATTTGTTGCCGCCACTGAACCCCACCACTTCGTGTGGAAACACCGGCCCTACGACACACAGCAGGTCGTAATCCAGAATCATCTTGTTCAGCGTGACATCCACGGATTGCCGCATCAATCCACCCGAGATTTCATAAATTTCCTCCTCGGGAATGGTCCCGATACACTCGAGTTGCTCCGGATTGTCCCACGCATGGTTGAAAATACCCACATTTTGAAAAACCCCTGACCGCTCCTCGGGGGTAATTCCTAAATGGGCATTCAGCATTTCTTCCGTCATCGGCGGATGCGTGCCCAGCGCCACAAGGAAGTCCATCCTCTTCACGCGGTCGCTCAACTCGGCGTGCAGCGCCCGAAACGTAGCTGGCATGGGCATGCTACGGGTTTGGTCCGGGATAATGAACAGCACCCGCTTTCCGTCCAGATCAATCGGCGCCATGGCCTGGGCCACAAACGCCCGGATTTCATCGCTGGTAATCGCTTCGTGTTCCTTAATCAATTCCATGAGATACTTCATTCCTCGCACTGGAACCCCACGCCGGAGAACATCGCTTCCAACTCGGGGTTTCTCGGGTTAATCACGGCCCGCGTATTAAAAAATTCGCGCCGTACCGGATAATTCTTACGCAGCGTGTCGAAAAAAGCGCCGCGATCGGATTGCACCATCTCGAATAGTCTGCGCATGGCCTTGTCGTCTTGTCGTATATCATACACCTTCCGCACGGCCTCCCGCAGAGCGGCCTCCGGAGCACTTGTAGCTCCAGCCACCCGCACCTCCGGGCACGCCGGCGCAGGGAGGAGGGGAGAGGGGTCCCACACAGGCTCCCGTCCAAAAAACACGCACGCCGCCTCATATATTTGCCGCGTTCCGTTGACCTTGCCATCAAACGAGTATCCGGCAATGTGCGGCGTACCGATGAACGCTTGTTCGAGCAGCTCGAGGTCCACAACCGGCTCGCCTTCCCACACATCCAGCACGCACGCCTCGAGATAACCGTTTAAAAGAGCCTTCTTCAGAGCAACATTGTCTACAACGGCTCCGCGCGAACTGTTGACTAAAATGCTCCCTGGCTTCATCTGACGAAGAAAGATTTCCTCCACGAGATGATAGGTAGGGTTCGGACCTGCTTTTGTCAACGGCACATGAATCGTCACGATATCGCAATCGAAAATTTCTTCAATGGGCCGGTATTTCGCGTCACCGGTTTCCCGCTCCAAGGGCGGATCGTTGAGTATGCATTCCATCCCCATCGCCGACGCCTTTTCCAAGACCCGCGACCCAACATTGCCAACACCTACAATGCCCAACTTCGTGCTCCGCAACTGGAAGTCATAAGCTTCGGCCAGTTCCAGCAACGCCGCCGTAATATACTGGCCCACGCTGTTGGCGTTGCATCCCGGCGCACTCGAAAACCCGATGCCCTTTTCCTCGAGATAGGCCTTATCTACGTGGTCCTCGCCGATAGTCGCCGTACCCACAAAGCGGACCTTCGAACCGTCCAACAATGCCGCATTCACCTTGGTGACGGACCGAATGGCCAGAATATCCGCATCCGCGACGGCCGCCGCGTCCATCGCCCGCCCGGGCATGGTGACCACCTCGCCCAGCGTCGAAAACGCTTCCTTCCCATAAGGCATGTTTTCGTCGACAATGATTTTCATAGAGTGCCCTTCCGTAAAAAAGGACCGTGGAACTGTTGAAAAACCATGCCTCCGTAGCGCGGACGCGAAAAGCGGCCGGGACAGACCGCGGTTTGCTGGGCAAACCGCATGGTCAGTCCCTGTTTTTCGCTTAACTCACCGGATTCAAGGGCTTTTACAACAGCGGAATTCTCTACTTCTTCCAGGGCGGGGTTTCGGGGAGATACGAGTCAAATTCCTCGATCAGAGCGGCTTCATAATCCCCCGCATATTCACCCGCGAAGAACTTGTCCAGCCCTTCTTCATAAAGGCGTTTCCACGATTTGTCTTCGTCGCCCGGGAGAATGGGGAAGAAGAGGGCATTGTTCGCACGGGCGGCCTTCATATCGCCCGGAGCATCGCCGATCATAAGCATCTTCGAGGCATCATAGCGGCCCTCCGCGGCAAAGGCGATGTGCTCGGCTTTCTTGCCCATCTCTTGTCCTGCAATGGCGAAAACATACCTGTCGATATCCTGCTCCTGCCATTCGCGGGTCAACGCTTCGGTCGGCGTTTGCGAACACACCAGCATGTCCGCTTTGCTCTCAGCTTTCTCGAGACACTCGCGCACATGGGGAAAGGGGGGCAATCCACCCTTCACGATATCGGCGACGGTCGCATTCACCGACTTGCTCCACTCGAGCGCCTTAACCATGACTGCATCATCCGGATGCGCCTTGCAATAGGCTTCCAAAACCGGATTCCCGAGCTTCGATTCGGTGGCCACCCAGTTCCGCAACGACGGCACATCGGGCGATTTGAACTCGCGTTCCTGCGCCTTATCCCAGTCGTCCAGCAGGTCGAATACCAGCAGCAAAGCGGGAAAGCGGTTGACACCGCGCCATTTCGAGTACAGGTTGACGAATTCCGCCGCCGCGCGGGCATATTTCGACACCGCCTGGAGGTCCCAGTACTTGATAATATTCGGGATAAAGCACTCCTTGTGCTTAATCTCCATCGTATCGAACGCACAGCCGTCGCTATCGATGGCAATCAAAAACTCATGGTTCGGTTTATGCGCTTTAAGTGTAGCTACCGGATCATCCATCTTGTCCTAACTCCTTCCTTTCCACGTAAGCAACTATCCGAATGTTGATTTTCACACGCCCGAAAAAGCCGAGAAACCGCCATCGATGGGTACCACAATGCCCGTGACAAAGCGCGAAGCCTCCGAGGCCAGCCAAATAGACACGCCGATCAAATCTTCGGGTTTGCCAAACTCGCCCATGGGCGTGTGATCGATGATCGTCTTGCCGCGAGCGGTCAATTCACCCGTCTTTTCGTCGGTCAGGAGAAACCGGTTCTGCTCAGTCAAAAAGAATCCGGGCGCAATGGCATTGACACGCAATCTCGTCGTGTATTCTTGCGCAAAATGCACCGAAAGCCACTGGGTGAAATTACTTACAGCCGCTTTCGCGGCGCTGTACCCCGGAACTCGAGTCAACGGTGCAAGGGCACTCATCGAAGAGATATTGATGATGCTGCCCCCTTCCGGGTTGTCCTTCATTCGCTCGCCAAACACTTGGCATGGCACAATCGTGCCTGCCAGGATGTTAAGGTTAAAGACCTTCGACAATGCCTCGGCCGGGAGCTGGAAAAATGTCTGCTCCGGCGACGTAGTCGCTCCTTTCATGTTACCGCCGACGGCGTTGACGAGGATGTCCACCGAGCCAAACTGGTCATACGCTGCATCCCGGCACGTTTCAATGGTTGCCCGGTCAAACGCGTCCATTTTCATGCCCGTAGCCACCCCGCTGGCATCGTTAATGCGCTTCGCGGCTTTTTCAGCCATGTCGGGCATAAGATCGCCGATGACCACCTTCGCGCCCACGTCGGCAAGCCCCTCGGCGATGGCGCTACCAAGAACTCCACCGCCTCCGGCGACCACCGCCACTTTGCCGTCAAGCTTAAACAAATCAGCACCTTGCATAACGTAAACTACTCCTTCTTTCAAGGCTCCCCCGGTTGTGAAATAAGATAAGCACCCATCGTGCGGCCTCCAATAAACCTTGGAAAACACCATTCGCCGCGCCGATCGTGCTGATGAATCGTACGTCAAAAAGAGTAGCACAGCGTCCAACGCGATGCAATTCGCCCAATCCCTCAAAATTCCCGAAACCACTTGCGTTAAAACAAGTTATTTCTTGACAAATCGCCGTCGAATAGCACAGAATACGACGCTTTTTAAAACCAAAATACCACGGATTGGGTCACGCTGGTGAATCCTTTCGCGGCGAGTGCGTCTGTATTAGACGGAAACATTCGGCACGTTTCTATGTTTTCGTGGTAAGGTTTGTATAGTGCGTTGCGACAATCTTGCGAATAAGGGTGTTTCACTGTGCATCTACCAAAAAGTATTTTGCAGCATTCGCCACGAGTTTGCCTAAGGGCATGCTTTCTTCTAACGGCCACTCTTTTGGCCTTCACCGCCGCGGCTTCTGAGGGCGAGTGTACGACCTGCGACGCCGACAACTTCCCGGAAGCAACCGCTCTGCTCGCCAGCGAAGGGTACTCACCCGACGACTATCAGGTGCTCATGTCCTGGCAAGAACGGGCCCGATATCCGGGGAAGGGATTCATTACGGGCTATCGCGTCGCTCCTC
>JAWODE010000596.1:0-2846 GCA_046483455.1 Candidatus Hydrogenedentota bacterium
GGCGCAGACCTGCGCCAACAGGCCGTTTGCGCCGATGGCGTCCGCCGCGGCTTCGGCCAATTGTCCCAGGCGCTGGCTGTGGGCATTGGTGGCCGGAATCTCGATGGCCATCCGGCTGAGAATCTCATTATTCAGGTCCGAGTACTCGAGCAATTGGATATCCGTGGTGATGGCAAACACGCGTTCAAGGGGCGAAAGGAGTCCCGGTACCAGGAACAGGCACAAAAGCCCGTTGAGCCCGATCAATACGAACATGCGCAGGGCGTCCTCGCTCAACAAGCCTCCCGTAGCCAGGAGAAATGCGCCCATCGCGATGAATCCGATGAGGGTGGCTTTCACCGCGGCGCGGGCCATGTCGCTGCGCCGGCGCACCACGCGAATGCTGAACACCCCCCCGAGGCACATCGCACTCTGCACCATAAAAACGCCCCAATTGTAATCATACGCAATCGATAGCAATACCGTTGTCAATAGACTGCCGATCATCGCCACGCGCGTGTTGATTAAAATGGCCAGTAATATAGCCCCCGCCGCCGCGGGCACCACGTACCCCGTCGGCTCGGACATCGAGATCACGGCGCCCGCCAGCACCGTTACGCACATGATAAGCAACGTCACATTGGTTTGTTGCGGCGGGTCCGAACGCCGGTCCCGCACGGCCCGCAACGCCAGCAAGAGCGCCCCAAGTACAAGGGCGGCCAACACCATACGGGCGATGAATTCAGTGAAGGGCCGGCGTGCGCGCTTCGCAGCCAGATAAGCTTCGTACTTCGCGATGCTTTCTTCGGTCCAAGGGTCGCCCGCCTCGATGATCATGGTATTGGGGCGAATGTGCATGGTCTTGGGGTCGATACTTCCAGCCGCTTCTTCGCGCTCCGAGGCCGTGCCTACGCTATCGAATTCAAGCGTCGGGGCCGCAAATGCATCTGCAAGGGCTACGGCGCCCGCAAGGGCCTTGGACCGCTCGACGGGCAGATCGGCGAGAGGACTGGAATCGCCCTGGAGGGCTTGAGCAAGACGTACACTCAAAAGATTTCGCACAGAATCCGGTTTCGGAACATCTTTTGGCGCAAATACCTCGCTTCGTGCTTGGTCCGGTCCCGGCGAATCACGAACGATCTTGATATCCCGTTGCTTCTCGTCGGCTTCCGCGCTTCCGCGGGCATTCGGCGCCAGGATTCCGAACTGAAGGCCGTACTCGAGTGCCTGACGGGTCAGATCGAGGAGTTCGTCCGCTGCCGTAAAAGACAAACTGCCCGCGGCAGGCGTTTTGTCTTTCAAAGACACGACCTTCCGCACGGGTTCCGCCTCGGCGTCCTCTCCTTGATCGGGGGCCGCCTCGAACTGGCGTTCCGGGATCGATTTTCCGTCCGGCAGGAGAAATACCGCGAGGTCTTCAGCGGCAACGTCTTGCGGAACGCTGTTGCTTTGAGTAAGCGTCCGCGCGCGCATTACAGCGGTCTCCCATACCAACCCCTCGATGGACTGCGAGGAGTCCGAGGCCAGCAGTTTCGCGCGAAGGGCCTCATCCATTTTCTTGCGCCGATGCTGCACGGCGGATACAAACTGATCAAACGCCGCAACTTGCTCCCGGACTTGCTCTCGGTTCACGCGAAACGTATCCGGGACCTTGGCGGCGGCCTCCTCCCGGGCCCGCCGGGTCGCCTCGAGGTCCGGCGCCTCGAACGCTATTTTGGTTTGTATCGCATCGGGAGCGAGCGCGCTATAATCCATCTCCTCCCAAAAGACCCCCGGCAGCGATTTGACATAGGGCGATAGCGAGAGGCTGATAACCACAAACGACAGCGCCACGGCCAGACGGCTCTTTCGCGGAATCCACCGGGCCAGGCTCGGCCGCTTGTCAGGCGCCCGAAACGGGACACCCGCCCGATAGGGCTTCTTTTTCCCGGGAGGCCGGAGTGTCATGATCGCAACCCTTTGGCGCGAGACGATTCTCCGCCAGAACGCGAAGACCGGTCTTCACCTTTTTTCCCATGGGTTTCGGCGTGCTCGTAGGCCTCGATAATGTCTTGCACGAGGGCGTGCCGCACAACGTCGCCGCGCGACAAATGCACGATACCGATGTTGGAAATGCCTTTGAGGATGTTGCGCGCCTCCACAAGACCGGACATCACGCCCTTGGGCAAATCGATTTGTGTGATGTCCCCTGTGATCACGGCCTTGGAATTCTCGCCAAGACGCGTCAGAAACATCTTCATCTGCTCGTGTTTGGTATTCTGCGCCTCGTCGAGGATGACAAAGGCATTTGACAACGTACGCCCGCGCATGAATGCCAGCGGCGCCACCTCGATGGTCTCGCGTTCTATCAGGCGGCGCGCCCGGTCGTAATCCAACATGCTGTACAGAGCGTCGTACAGGGGCCGTAGATAGGGGTTCACTTTTTGCTGCAAATCGCCGGGCAGAAAACCGAGGTTCTCCCCCGCCTCGACCGCCGGCCGGGTGAGAACCAGTTTGCTGACCTCATTGTTAAGTAGAGCCGAGATCGCCGCGGCCATGCCCAGATAGGTTTTTCCGGTGCCGGCGGGTCCAACGGCCAGGGTGAGATCATGGCTGGTAATGGTGTCCAGGTATCGCCGCTGCCCGCGGGTGCGCGGTTTGATTTGAAACTCCCGGCGGAGTGCGGTTGGCACCTCACCCAGCACGTCGCCGAGATTGTCTAAGTCGCGGTTGTGAGCCTCACTCAGGGCATAGCTCACGTCCGAAACGCTGGGCGTATGGAAAGCCAGAGGCCGTTTAACAGTTATAGGACCAGCCAACAGATTGAAAACGCTTAAAAGACAGAACGATCTGATCGAAACTATGGTCAGTTTTGAAAAATAATTGAG
>JAWODE010000625.1:0-2738 GCA_046483455.1 Candidatus Hydrogenedentota bacterium
GCTTGCCCTCGAAGGCTCTTTCGTCGGTAACGCCCGAAAAGGACACGGTCGACGGCCCGTTGTCCGCCCATTCGGTTACGTTTGGCGGACTCTCTTCGAAGCCCTCATGAACAAAAACTTCTTGGAGAGGGGGTGACGCGGCCCAGGAAAAACCGGACGTTACCGCACACAAAAGAGTCAACACCAGAATAAGCCGTTTTTCAGATAACAAATTTCGCATTCCAAAGCTCCGTAATCCAGCCAAGCCCTTTTAATCCTGTTTATCTCACGGCGCGAAAAACAGCCACTAACACAAGTGCAGCGAAGCAGAAACACTTCTCTTCCCGCTTTCCGCGCAACGCCAACGTCCAAAGAAGATGGGGCAACATCAACCTACGCCGACGTAGGCGATTCATGCAACACCGCATCGATGCGCTGAAATAATGCACGGGTCGTTTCATGCGGTGGCGGCGTCTCAGATTGCAGGTACCGCGATAAGCCGTTATCTTCAAGCTGAATCCATACCCGCTCACCTTCCCGATAAGGCTCTTTGGTGTGCAAGGTTGCCGTAGAATCACCGGGGCGAAACACATAGGGTTCAAGGCGGGTACTGTGCCCGAGGTCCCAATACATCACGGCATCCTTGGTCAAAAGAACCAACCCCCGCGAATCAAAATCGCCTTTCTTGTGTTTGCCCCTAAACGATTCCTCCGCGAAACGCCGCACGGGAATCCGCTTGGCCATCCGCGCCAGTTCCGGATGATGCTTTCGAAGCAAGCGAAGACGCCGCACGCGCCCCGAGGCTTCATCAAGCCGTCGGGCCACCGATTCGGAGTTCATAAACGCAAAAGCGTAGCATGCGGCCGTCATAAACGCCTCAGCTATGAAGAGAAAGAAACGCACAATGCAGGCCCTCGTCACCAGCGAATACAACATACTCCTTAATTCATTATCACAGATGTCAGGCTAATTCGCGTAGAAACTCTTAATACGAACGCCATAACCGTTGCTCTCAGGATTCTTCCTATCCGAAACACGAAGCCACAGCACATGCGGTCCCGGCTCCAGTTCACCATCCAAGGTATATGCCCAGGGAATATGCAAGTAATGGCTCCATTCCGTAAACTGGTCGAGCACGCCGCACTTTTCATCATCAATACCGTATTCCACCATCCCCACGTCGGGACCCGCGGCCACGATCATCCCCATGGCAGTCCCCTTGAACTCGAGCGTCACTTCCGCACCGGGCGTATTGGAAACCAGCATCGGCACATCCACATATCCTTCGCGCGTCCCCGCTTTGTCCTCGGGATGCCACGCGGGGTCGAGCTTCCAGCCGTCACCAATATTCGCCTTAGCCGGGTCAACGAGGCGCGCTCGGTAATAGCTCTTGGCATCGAGGGGCTTTTTCGGAAATATATGGTTGCGCTTCGCGGCATTTTCCGGCAGAGGGTTAGCCCAAGCAGCATCAAATAAGTTGTTGATGGTTGCGCGGTAGATTTCGTGGCCGAAAGGTGCGGGATGAATGCCGCCGAATTTCTCCCAGTCGAATTCTCCAGCGGCGATACGCTCAGCCACCTCACGCGCGAGGTTAATCGACGGCACGCCATAGTATTCGGCAACGCGCTCGTGATTCTGGATCACTTCCGGTATCTTCCCAGCGTTATATGCGGCGATTTTGTCGTCATCCACAAAATGCATCATGACGATATCGAGGGTTGAATCGGTGGCGCGCGCCTGGGCAATGATGCCTTCCATACCGCGCACCATTTCCGCCGGCGTCCGGTGATTGGTCGAGTCATTCACCGCAAACTCGACAAAGAGTAGGTCGACGGAGCCCCGCGAGAAGACATCGCGGTGCAACCGGGCCGCCCCCATGGTCGAACCGGTCGAAGGGATGCCCGCGTCCACGAAATCAAAGGCGGTATTGGGAAACCGGTTCTGGAGGACCGTGCTTATCATGGCGCGCCAGCCCTTCATGTGGGTGATCGAACCACCGAGGAACACCACACGCGCCCTACCGCTTTCGAAGGCGATACGAGCATTGTCGAGACCGCTGCGAACCAGGAAATAGCCCCGGTTTTCTTTGCTGATGGCCTCCTCGTGTTGTGAGGCCGCGGGCAAGGCCAAAATCGCCGCAAATAGGCCCAGAAACGTTAGAGTATAAGTTGTCTTCACTTGGAAACTTCCGTGTATCCTCGCTGGACGTTGACCGATCGCTTATAGCTGTACCGTACATTCCGATTTGGACTTGCATCCACCGCATAAGCGCGATAGGTATGCCACCCGGGTTGGGGACGCGACACGAATTCGTAAGGCGACCGCGTGAATTCCGCGACACGTTGCCCGTCCTCCTCAAGGCAGACCTTATCAACCCCATTGCGGTCCGACGCTTCGACGCGAACCCGGACGCGGCCGTCTCTTCGCACCTCGAGTTCCGTCAGATCGACGAACGGGCCCGACAAATCGGCATCAAGCGATTTCCCGGCAGGCTGCCAGCGCAGGGTCACTGTTCCCGTGAAGGTGATGTTCTTTGCCCGGGCGCCGGTGGGCAATTCGGAAGCATCCGTGGCTTCGCTCAATTCCACCGCACCCTCGATTTCCAACTTCGCGGAGGTTGCGCCGGCATAGACGACCCGTGCCCTGACTTCCTCACCGTCGCAAGCGCACAGCCGGTAAGTAAATGGATTCAATTGCCGACACAACACGCCTCCGCCATCTTCCGTTGATATAAACAGCCCGGTTGCGCTGCCCAAGGC
>JAWODE010000050.1:0-10540 GCA_046483455.1 Candidatus Hydrogenedentota bacterium
TGGGCACGGTTCGGATGGCGGGAACTGGGCCCGCCACCATGTGATAACTTGGAAGGAGAACGATCATGAAACGCATTCTGTTTTTCGCGATAACGGCAGCGCTGGTTGTATCGCCGGTTTTGTGGAGCGGCCACGCCGTTGCACAGGATTACACGGAGGGGTGGATTAGTCTTTTTGACGGGGAAACGCTCTTCGGCTTGCAGGTACTCGGAGATGGAGAATGGGAGGCCTCGAACGGCGTATTGTCGTGCAAACGGGGGGCGGGCGGCTGGATCGCTACGACGGGTCAGTGGGGCAACTTCGAACTGACCATGAAGATTCGGGTAGCGCCCAAACAAGCGACGGCGGTCGTGGTACGCTCCCCACTTTCGGGCCATTTCACCGAGAACGGCAGCGCGGCGATTCCGATTCGCGCCCCCAAATCGGGCTACGAGTGGCAGGACCTCAGCGTCGTTGCCGAGGGCAACGCGGTGAGCGCGAAGCTGAACGGGGAGGACGTGGAGGTCCCCGCGCCGGAGCATGCGGTGGGCCATATCGGCATTCTCTACCAAGGGGCGCGGGTGGAAGTGAGCGATATCATGCTGCGTCCGCTCGCGATGGAACCGATCTTCAACGGCGAGAATCTCGACGGCTGGAATATCATCCCGGGCCACGACTCGGTGTTCACGGTAGAAAACAGCGCGATCCGAATTAAGAACGGCAACGGCCAGATCGAAACCGACGGCCTCTACAAAAATTTCGTGCTGCAACTCGACATCTACTCGAACGGCGAGGACAAACCGTTGAACAGCGGTGTATTTTTCCGGGGTCCGAAGGGCGTGTTCTGGAAAGGCTACGAGTCGCAGGTGCGCAATGAATGGGACGGCGAGCGCACCAATCCCGTGGATTACGGCACCGGGGGCTTGTATGGGATTCAGGCGGCCCGTAAGGTTGTGCCCAGTGAAAAAGAGTGGTTTTACAAAACCATTCTCTGTAACGGCAACCATTTTGCGGTCTGGATCAACGGCTATGCGGTGAGCGATTTTGTCGACATGCGGCCGCGGGTGGATGACGGCAACGCGAAGGCCGGGTACGTCAGCGAAGCGGGCACGATTCATTTGCAGGGACACGACCCGACGACCGATCTCTCATTCAAGAACATCCGTCTTCAGGAATACCCCTCGGGCGAATAAGCGCGCGGCGCCGAGCGCATAACCGGAGATGTTGCGATGAGAATCGACATCCATGCACACGTGTATGCGGACCCCCGGTTTGTCATGCCCTCTACCGGGACCCCGTTCATGAGCGCGGAGCAGCAGTTGGAAGTGATGAAGCAGAAGGGTATCGATATGGCGGTCATTCTGCCCCTGGCTTCCGCAGAGGCGCCCGCCGAGAAACAGAGCATGGGAGAGGTCCTGGGTATTTGCGAGAAGTACCCGGGCAAATTCATCCCCTTCTACAACGTGGACCCCCGGTTGCCGCGCGATCCGATGAAGATCACCGTCGAGGAACATTACGCGGTGCTGGCGCAATGCCGGGAGCTGGGCTTCAAGGGGCTTGGAGAAGTGACAGCGCGGGTGTATTGGGACGACCACCCGATGGAGTGCCTGTTGGGGGCATGCGAGAAGGTGGGATTTCCCGTGACCTTCCACACGATCACGCCGGACGTGAACAGCTACGGTGTGCTGGACGAGTTGGGCATGCCGCGGTTCGAGAAATGCTTACAGAAGTTCCCGGACCTTATATTCTTTGGACACAGCCAGGGTTTCTGGTCGGAGATCAGCGGCGACGTGACGCTCGAGACCAAGAACATATATCCCAAGACACCCGTCGTGGAAGGCGGGGTCATAAAACGCCTGATGCGGGAGTATCCGGGCGTGTACGGCGATTTGTCGGCGGGGAGCGGACTGAACGCCCTACAGCGCGACCCGATGCATGCCTATGCGTTCATGGAGGAGTTCCAGGACCGGCTGCTCTTGGGCCAGGACTACTGTTCTCCGAAAAACCATATGGAGCACGTCGAATGGCTGACGGCCGCGCGCGACGAACGCAACATCAGCGAGGAAGTGTATGAAAAGATCATGTGGAAGAACGCCAACCGGGTGTTGAATCTGGGGCTGGAATAGGAAAAGGTTGGCCGTTGCGTGCGGCGGCGTGCGTGACGCGATATGGGAGCAGCATCATGATTCTGGGAATAATCGGCGCTGAAAATTCACATTCGAAAGCCATCGCAAAGATTATTAATGTCGACAAGAAGATCAAAGGCTTCTCGGTGGATTACCTCTGGGGCGAAACGGAGGCATTTGCGAAGGACACCGCCAAGGAAGGCAAAATCCCGAACATCGTCGAAAAGCCAAAGGACATGCTGGGCAAAGTCGATGCGGTGTTGGTGGACCACCGGCATCCGAAGCACCACTTGGCTGCCGTGCGGCCGTTCGTCAAAGAAGGGATTCCGACATTTGTGGATAAACCGTTTTGTTTTAAGCCCGAGAAGGGTGCGGAATTTCTCAAACGGGCGAAGGAGACGGGCGCGCCGGTGACCTCGTTCAGCGTGGTGCCCATGCAGGCGAGTTTCCGGAGATTCAAAAGGACTGTGGAGCAAATTGGAGACATTGTGGCCGGTTCGACCTATGGGCCTTGCGATCTCAACAGCAAATGGGGCGGGGTCTTTTTCTATGGGATTCACCAAGTTGAGATGAGTCTGATGGCCTTCGGCTACAACGTCCAATCGGTGCTGTTAACGAAGAACGGCAACGGGGCAACCGGCCAGTTGTTGTATGCGGACGGGAAGATCGTGACGATGAACCTGATTAAAGAAGGCGCGCCCCGGTTCGGGATTTCCGCTATCGGAAGCGAAAAGGCCATCCACTCGAAATTGCCCATGGACAAGAGCCCCTACCTGAACGGGGTCAAGACATTCTGCGAGATGTTCAAAACGCGGGTCGAGCCCATTCCGCATGAGTTGATACTGCGTCCCGTGCAAGTTCTGGATGCGTTGGCCCGGTCCAAGCAATCCGGTCAAATCGAGAAGGTCAACCAATAATCTGACTCATGGTTCGGGGAAATGCTCCGGGGGTCCGTCCGGCTGGACGGATCCCCTCTTGGGGATTTGCGGTATAGTCGGGAAAACACGGATTGTGGGGTACGTACACGGATATTCGGAGTACGAGGCGGGGCGGTTGCGGAATTCGGCGCAAGCGCTGAGCGACGTGCTCCACGAGAATGTGCGGTATCCGGCGGGGGCACGGGTGCTCGAGGCGCCCTGCGGCGTGGGAGCACAGACCGCAATTCTGACCGCGAACAACCCGGAAACGCGGTTTGTGTGCCTGGACATCTCGCCCGAGTCGGTGCGGGCGGCCGCGGCGACGAGTCCGGGACTGCCATTTCTGGCGGGAGACATGTTTGCCCTGCCGTTTCCCGAAGGAGCGTTCGATCATGTTTTCGCCTGCTATGTGCTCGAGCATTTGAGCCGTCCGGGAGTGGCATTGGAGAACCTGTTGGGCGTGCTGAAACCCGGGGGAACGGTAACCTCGATCGAGGGCGACCACGGCTCGTGTTTCTTTTATCCCGAGACCCCCGAAGCCCTCGCGGCGTGGGCCTGTTTGCCGCAATTGCAGGCGGTACTCGGGGGCGACAGCCTCATCGGCCGGCGGCTGTACTCAGTGCTGTCGCGGGCGGGGCTCGAGAACGTGCGGGTCGAGCCCATTCGCATCTACTGCGATCCGAGCCTGCCCCATATGATGAAGGGGTTCGTCGAGAACACGATCGTGGGAATGCTGCGGGGCATCGAGAACGAGGTAATTGAACGGGACATGCTTGAACCCGAGGTGTTTCGTAAAGGCGTCGAGGATATTCTGTCGATAAAGACGCATCCGGAAGGCGCGTTTTGCTACACGTTTTTCCGGGCCGTGGGCGTAAAACCGGAAAAGTTTTCGAAAGGAGCCAGACCATGATAAGACGACGTTCTTTTTTGACGATGGCCGCGGCGGCGGGTGCGGCATCGATGACGGGCACCAAGGCCGCCATCGCCGGAGCAGGCCCGCGAGGGCGCGAGTACTACGAGTTGCGCGCGTATGAAATGGAAACCGAGGCGCAGAAAACGGGTCTGCTGGAATTCTGGGGCGAGGCGGCCATTCCGGCGTACAAACGCATTGGCGTGAATCCCGTGGGGGTATTTGTACTGCCGGAAGCCCTGAGTCCGGTGTACGTCCTACTGCCGCATCCTTCCATGGAGTCGGTTGCGACGGCGACCGAAAAGCTGCTGGCGGACGACGCATTTTTGACCAAGGGCGCCGAGTTTCTGGATGCGCCGGCATCGCGGCCGGCGTACAAGCGCATCGAGAGCCGCCTGTTGAAAGCGTTTACCGGCATGCCGGAACTCGAACGGCCGGCGGAATCCGGGACGCGGGTTTTCCAGTTGCGGACCTACGAAAGTCCGAGCATCAAAACAGGCCAGAAAAAAATCGAGATGTTCAATACGGCGGAGATCGCCATTTTCCGCAAGGTGGGACTCAATCCGGTGTTTTTCGGCGAATCGCTTATCGGAACAAAAATGCCGAACCTAACGTATATGCTGGGATTCGAGAATGCGGATGCGCAAAAGGCCGCATGGGATGCGTTTCGGGCGGACCCCGACTGGCTCGAATTGAGCGCGAAACCCGAGTATGCCAACGAAAGAATCCTCTGCGGCATCACGAATATTGTGCTGCGTCCGGCGGAATGCTCGCAGGTATAGCAAGGTCCGATAAAACCGCAATCAGGTTCGCAGCCTGAAACGGCTTGCGGTCCTTGTCTCCCCGCCAAGCGGTTGCGAGGGTGGAATCCGGAACTTTTGAGCTTTACTCGTGGCGATAGCGCGGTTTTTCGTGAATCCTACCGGAAGCGTATGGCGTAGAGATCCGCGTCGCTCATCTTGAACTTCAAATGGATGGGCGTGCCGATGAGGTCCTTCAACTCGGCATTGCCGTTCCACGTGACCACACGCTCGATGTGGTCGCCATAGATTTCGTCGCAGTCCTCCATGGTGAACCCGGGGATGGGGTTACCGTCGGCGTCCTGGATTTCGCACCAGATGCTCCCGGCCGCTGACGTGGCGTAGTTGATAAGCAACTTGGTTTCGGCGGCTTCGGGGGCCAAAGGCACATCGACGTCTCCGCCGGTGAAGGCATTTACGAGTTGGCCATCTTCATCGCTTTCCGCTGTGTAGAGAACGCCGTTTTCATTGGCGGCTTCTCCGAAAACGGCCGTCGCGCCCTCATCGGCCAGACGCTTGATCTCCTCAGGCGACAGTACGCGCCGCACGACGAGGATGTCGTCGGCTGTTCCGAGGAACGGCTCGTTGGTAAGCGAGGTCGGGGGATAATCTTCGCCGAAACGGAGGTCGCCGTGGCGCAATTCGATGGGGCCGAGCCCGGCTTCTCCGCCACTCGCGACTTCCTCGCCGTCGAAATACAGGCGCATGATGCCGTCGTCGTAGGTCGCGGCCAAGTGGTGCACCTTGCCGTCCTCGGCCCATTGGGGCAGGGCATCGGTAGGCGCCTCGACGACCTTCGTATGGTAATAGAAGCGAAAGCCGGTTTCGGAGTCGCCAATCTCGCCGGCGGGATTGCAGTCGAAGATAAGTTCATTTTGCATCACGTCGATGCCGCCGCCATCGTACGCGGAGAGAAGGCGGCGGTGTCCCGCGGGCACATCGCGCACGTGGACGGCGAACGTGGCCTGGGTTCCGAGGTTCTGCGTGTTCGGGAGCGTGACGAATTGCGGCGCGGTAAACTGGAGAGACTGCGCGCCGTGGATCGGGTTCTCTTTTGTGAAGGTAACCGGCATCGAAGTTTGCCCGGGTTTCGGAAGGGGCGGGTCCTCGCCGTCGGCGAAGGTAAGGACCTTGGTCGTGAAGGTGCCGCCCGTTGCCGGGGCATTGATCGAAACGAAACCGTCGAGGCGAATGGTGTGGCGGCGCAATTCACACGGGCCGACGTAGTAACCCTCGGTGGAGTATATCGAAAGTTCGTTGGGCAGATTGGGGTCGCCGGAATCGGTTTGCAGGACGCCCCAGGCGATCATATTGTTGCGGTTCACCCAGCGGGTTTGATCGGGACCGGGCCGCAGAAACGCCTCGCGCCAGCGATGGAAGAGCAGCCCGTCGCGACTGGTCATGAAAACGCCGTCCGACACGCCCGGGTGATGATGGACCTTGAGATCGCGATCGGGGCGGAAGCGCTTCGGGAAGCCGATGAAGATATGAGGCGCGCGGTGGTAAGCGGTGATCCCGTTGGTGTAGAGATGCTCGTTCGGGGTGCCTTCGGTGTACTCGAGCCATTGCGGTTCGGGCCAGTCGAGGAAATCCTTCGTCGTCGAGGTCATGATCGCCCGGACGCCATCGGTGAAGCCGCGGTGAAATTCGACGTACCGCCGGCGGTAGGCGTCCCAGAACGCGAGGTTATGCGAGTCGAAGGCGCCCTTGGTGATGATCGGCTCTTCGCGCATTAGTTCCCAATGGATGGCGTCGGCGGACTTAAAGGCGACGAGGCCTTTCTCCGGACCGCTCGCGACGGCCTTGTAGCGGGCGTCGGGCGGGCAATCGGGGTTACGGTCCTTGAAAGGCGAGAAATTGTGGGTAGCCTCGCCTTCCCAGAGGATATTGTTGGCTTTCGAACCCTCGTACTCGAACAGGCCGAGTTCGGGCTTGGTCCAGTGGATGCCGTCGACGCTGACCGCGTAGCAGACGCGCTGCTCGCCGGCCTTTTTGGTTTTGAGGTCGAAGTTCGAGCCGCGGTAGTACATGCGGAATACGCCATCGTCCTCGAACACGGTGAAATAGCACGACGTGTTGCCTTCCCAGGGTGCATCAACCGTGATCGCTACCTCGCGCGGGATGGGTTCATGGAGAATCTGCTCGACACCGTCCATGGAGTCAATGAGGAACTGGTCCCAGAGAGGTTCGAGGCGCGCGCCAATATCAATGGCCGCGGCGGCATGGGCCTGAGCGCCTGCCAGGATGAAAAACGCGGCTGCAGCGGCCACGGCGAGCTTGCGGGAACGCGAGATGGCGGATTTCGAGATCATGGCTCTACTCCTTACGGTCGTGTTGACATTACGGCCCTGAACCGGACCGCGCATTGCGCTAGCCCGGATATTTCACAGCCTTGGGCCAGCGAGCCTGTGCTGCCTTGGGTAGCACATGTTGCATGAACACGTTGCGCTTGCTTCAACGCTCGACGAGACTGTGAATATCCCAGACTATGTGATCGCGCAAAATGTCCGATGCGTTCTCCGTAAATTCAAGTTGGCGTGTTTTCTCACAACACAGGTGAACCTGAGTTGTGAGAAATGCGCGCTAGCTGGAGTATAGACAGCCAAAACCTGCAAGACAAAATTTAAATCGGGACAGTGTCCCATCAGCCGTTTGGGGCACCAGCTCGAGCATGAGAGCGAAATCCGCACGCACACGCCTGGAAAAAAAGATGTACGCGCGATTAGCCCAGATATTTCACAGCTTTCAACTGGTCAGCATCCGAGCCTCGCGCAAACAGCTTTGCATCAACCTATTGCGGTTTTCAAACCCCTTAGCCTGCTGTGAAATATCCCAAACAGTCTGTGTGCAGAAAAAACATATGCTTTGTTCACAACCCAAGTCTGCGCATTTCTCACCACCGCGGACACGCCTGCGGTGGTGAGAAATGCGGGTTAGCCCATCGCCTTCACGATGGCGCGGATATGGTCGGGTGTCGAGCCGCAACAGCCGCCGATGAACCGCGCGCCCGCCTCG
Organism: Candidatus Hydrogenedentota bacterium; assembly: GCA_046483455.1. Lineage (GTDB taxonomy): Bacteria > Hydrogenedentota > Hydrogenedentia > Hydrogenedentales > SLHB01 > UBA2224. Next base: position 7,748 of record JAWODE010000050.1, read on the forward strand.
AGAAGTTTAGGGACGGTCTGCGCAAAGACTTCGGGCCCCGCCCGAAAAACCATATTGCCAAGCGCATCGGTTTCGGGGAGCCCCGCATTTCCTTTGACCCAGATGGGCAATTCAGAACCGCACGCAACGTACTGTTTGGTAATGTTGGGAAAAGTTTCGATGCCCGCCCCGCAATTGGCGCCAACGAAGCTGGCACCCATTGTCTTCGCCATCGCATAGGCCTCTTGGATGCTGACGCCCATCATGGTTTTGTCGTTGTTCTTGCCGGAATCGAAGGTGAAGGACACGCCCACGGGCAGGCTGCTCCCTTGGAGTGCGCCTTTGAGTATCGCTTCCGCCTCGGTAATGTCGCTCTGGGTTTCGATGACGAGGGCATCGGCGCCGCCCGCTTCGAGTGCACCGGCCTGCCGTGCCGCGGCATTCTCGACCTCGGCGGGATCGATATCGCCCATCATGACCATTTTGCCGCAGGGCCCCATCGAAGCGAAGGCATAGGCTTTGCCTTCGGCGGCGCGCTTCGAAATCTCCGCGCCGGACCGATTCAACTCGTCGGCTTTATCGGCGAGGTTATGGCGGCGTAGGGCGATGGGGTTGCTGTTAAAGGTATTGGTGAGAATGATTCGAGCCCCGGCGTCGACGTAATCTTTCGCGACGGCAAAGACGGTATCGGGCCGTTCGAGGTTCCACAAGTCGCAGATGTGGCCCGGCTCGCCGCCCCGCCTTGCCATCTCGGTGCCCCACGCGCCATCGGTGCACAAGGGCGGCAGGTTTTTCAGGTTTTCCCTGGTAAGTTTCTCGTTTGGATCGAATTCCATGGCAAACCTCCCTTCTTTTTCGGTTTGCTCAGGTCTTTGCTGACATCCGGAAATATCGGCGATCGCGCTTCATCTTCGCAAACTCGAGAGGGAATTGCCAAATTCTTTGCGCTGTAGGACACGAAACAAGAAAGGCCTGCCGCGGGGTCTCATGCTTTCGGTTTTGCGGGACACACAATACGCACGCACGCGTCATACACCATGGTGGGCGTCATGGGACTGAGCGCATCTTCAGGGGGTTCGCCCCCGGGATCGAGCTCTGGAGCACGCTCGGGAGTAAGCACTTCGCACGCGCTCTGGTAGGGGGCATGCTGGGCGGCGTTCGTGCCGGTGAAAATGGCGACGACCGGCGTACCCATGGCGGCCGCGATATGCATGGGCCCGGTATCGCCGCCGACATAGAGATCGGCCCGGTGCAGCAACCATGCCAAGTGCTTGAGGCCCGGCGTTTCGGGCGCGATGACGGGACTTCGCCGGCACTGTTCGAGGACACTCTGGGCAAGAGGCCGCTGTCCGGGCCCCCAGGTCAGCATGACATCGAAGCGGCCGTCGGCAATAAGGAGATCGCATATCTCTGCGAAATACGCAAGAGGCCACCGCTTTGCACGGCGCTCGACCGGGGCGTGGACCGCGACCAGCCGTTTTCCCGCTTCGAAGGTGCTGTCGACGAACTCATCCACCGTGTCCTGGACCTCGGGAGGCACTTCGATGGTGACGCTGGGCCATCCCGCGCGCGAAGGCACCACCGCTTCACAGAGGATCACGTTTTCCTCGATACGATTGAGGGTCCGCGAGGGGAGGCGAACGCGGCGGTTGGTGAAAAGATAGCTGAGTTCCCGGCTCCGGGGACGCGCGAAGCCGTAGCGTTTCGGAGCACGGGAGGCCCAAGTCAACAAACCGCTCTTGAGGATACCGTGGAAATCGAGCACTATGTCGTAACGGCGGTTGCGAATGTCGTTGCACAACCCCAGGAACGACTTAACCACTTTCCACTTTCCCTCGGGCCGCTCGAAGACGAGGAGTCCATCCAGGGCAGGGTGGTCTCTGCAAATATCGGCGGCTTTTTTCTCGACGACCCAGTCAATATGGGCCTCGGGGAGGGCATCGCGGAGGATTTGAAGCGCCGGCAATACGCGCACGACGTCGCCAATAGCGCTTAAGCGGACGATCAGAATACGAGGGCTACCCCCGACCATAACAAGTGTGCGTTCCTTCGTGTTATGCGAGGCCAAAAGGGCCCCGCGGCACAGGCCGCGTTGCCTGCCCCGGTATCTATCTCCGGGAAACTGGAAAAATGGCGGAGAGGGAGGGATTCGAACCCTCGGTACACCTTGTGAGCGTACACACGCTTTCCAAGCGTGCGCCTTAAGCCACTCGGCCACCTCTCCGCACGAAGTAAAGAATTGTAGAAATTCGTCTTGCGGAAAGTCAAACAGTTCAGCCATTTCCGCATCGCGGGGAAGCATCGGTTACACCCTGAAATACCCCGTTTTAGCGGGAATGCGGCTGAGCAATCGCCCGTTTGAGTGGAAGAAACGAAGCCTCTCTCTCGCCCTTCCCTGGGAGAGGGAACTCGTGTTGGAAGAATTGTCTTTGCCGGGGGTATTTGTCGTATACACAAAATTTAAACTTCTTGGCCTATATATATGTAAATATATAGCCGCAATTACATAAAGTTCGATCCAGGCCTTTGAGGGTTCGCGATTTTGCGCTTTCCTTGGGAGTGCGGTTATAATGCGGCGCTACAGGTAAGAAAATAGTCCCTGGGAATACTTCTGGCCGCGAAAATCTTACTTACGAAGATATGCTACATCCGACGGGACCGGCCAGCACGCCGATTATGAAGAAACGGTGCATCTTAGGAGGTTTTTACGCATGGGCAACGCACGTCAACTGACAAAAGAGAATTTTGGCGAGGTCGTAAGTAATGGCGTGACACTTGTCGATTTCTGGGCCGAATGGTGTGGTCCGTGCCTTA
>JAWODE010000092.1:0-5334 GCA_046483455.1 Candidatus Hydrogenedentota bacterium
GGACGGGCTGGACAGCCCGTCCTCCGTTGCCGGAGTGGAGACCACGCGCAGGCCCGCGTGGTCGGAAGAGCCTGTCTGCCGGCAGGCAGGTGTCGCGGTCGGAAACCGCGACACAGCGAGGGAGCTCAACGGCTCATGCTTCGCCGCCTCGTAATGCAGAGCCTCCCCAGCGTTTCACGCTGGGATGATGCTGATTTGAGGAATGCGCTCCGTCGTCTTTTGGTCCGGCTTGCCCAACGATCGGGGCGGGCTGTTCTTGACTGAGAACGGTCCAGTCGGTAGCATCAGGGAAGGGATACAGCCGGTCCCGAATAACCAGGTGCAACACAAGACACGCGTGTCCGGACCCGCCCTGAGTCACAGGACCGCTTTCAGGAGAAGCGTTTTGGACGTTCAGATATTCCCGCTGACGCCTTTCATGACGAATTGCTATGTGGTACGAAGTGCCGGCGAGGCCATCGTAATCGACCCCGGTGAAGCGGCGCCGGCCCTTCTGGCGTCGTTGGAGGGATACCGCGTACGGGCCATTATAAACACGCATGCGCACTGCGACCATTGTGCGGGGAACGCGGCGCTTCTGCAGGAAACGGATAGCGAATTAATGCTTCATGAGCAGGATTTGCCCCTGCTTCGTTCAATTCAAGAGCAGGGCATGATGTTCGGGTTTTCGTGCATGCCGTCTCCGGACCCCCATGTTTTTCTCGAGGCCGGCGACGAAGTACGGGTCGGCGATCTGATTTTCGAAGTGCACCACACACCCGGTCACACGCCGGGGCACATCGTGCTTGTGGGCCATGGCCATATCTTCGCGGGGGATGTGATGTTCAAGGGGTCTGTCGGACGCACCGACCTCCCCGGAGGAGACCACCGGCAATTGCTGCGCTCCATCAAAACGGAGCTGCTGCCATTGGCCGGCGAGACGGTAGTATACTCGGGCCATGGTCCCGCAACTACAATCGACGAAGAGAAGGCGACAAACCCGTTCCTGGCGGGACTGTAGCACATCATGACGCGTTTCTTGATAACCTTGGCATTATTCGTTAGCCTCGCGGCAGCGGGATTGGCAGAGATTGCTGTCTCCATTGCCCCCGATCAGCCCATTCCTCACGTTTACATCGACGATGTCCTTGTGCTTGAACTGCGTAGCGACCAGGATGTGGATGCCCTCGTCCGCGTAACCATTCGCGACCACACCGGCGCTGAAGAAACGGGCCTCGATGCCACGCTTCCGCTCAAGGCGCGCGGTATCCGGTGGGTTCCTCTCGAAGGTGTGGCGCAACGGCGCGGCCGGTACGTCGCCCGAGTGACCATCGAAGCGGCCGGCGACACGTACGAATCGAACCATCCTTTCTGCCGCGTCGACCGTCCCGCATCGATGCTGGCGCCCCCCGTAGGAGCAATGGTCGACACCTCGGAACCGTACGCCCTCCTGGCCATGCGCAATCTGCCCCTCGGCAAGGTCTGTTTCTCCGCAAGCAATCCTGAACTGGATAGCTTGGTCGAGGCCGCCAACCGGGTTGGCCTCGATGCGGCCATTATTCTGGACCTTGCCGAGACACCGCCCGAACTTGCTGTTACCTTGCCCGAAAAATACGGCCCTCGCGTGGCCCATTGGGGCATCGAGCCCGGCGAAGCGTTCGAGGCCTTCGAAACCGTGGCCGCCGCATTTGTCGACCGGGACCCTCTCGTGCCGTTTTCACTGATTGCGGACACGCCAGAGGCCCTTGGCGCCTTGCTGAACGCTGGAGCGGGCGGCCCCGCCTCCGCTATCACCCTCCGAAGCGACGCCCCTTCCGCTGAGGAGGTGGCCGCCTTTGAACGCGTCGCGCAGACCGCCGGCTACGAACGCCTTCCTTTGCACGTGTTTGGACGCGGGATTGCGGAAGACGGTCCCGAGGCCGCGGCGCGGCTCATTCGCAACCTTATCGTTTTGGCAACGTGCGGCGTCGTACAGGTGGACATCGACGGCGCCCTGCTTTTTTACGACCAGGAAGTGACCGAAGCCTACGTCTTTCTGAGCGCTCTCGCCCGGCGCCTTGCGGGAGCGGCTCCCATTGGAACATTGGACGCCCCCGCCCCTCTCCGCGCCCTGGTGTTTCGGGTCAATAATGCCTGGTTGGTCACCGCGTGGAGCGAAGGGGAAGACGGCGATCTCGAAATCCCCACCGGCGACGCGACTATTCTCGAATTCGCCGACGCTTCGAACAACCCCCTGCCGCCACCTAAGGTGACCGATGGGGTCGTATCCCTATCGCTGACCTCCAACCCGGTCTATTTGTTGGGCGAAGGCGGCGACATTATGGCGACCACGGCCCGGCGCATGATGCAAATCACCGCCGAAGCATTTGCGGCTAATGAAGACTATGCCGCGCTCCTGCCCGAACAGGTGATGGAAATCTTCGAAATCATGCGTAAAGCCGAGCCGCCGCGTATCGAACGGGCCCAGTTTCTGGCCTTGTTGCCCATGTTTCCCCTTCTCGAAGCCAAATGGCACTCGGGCCTGGTTGCGCAGGATGTGGCCGTCCCCGCCATGCGTTCCCTGTCTGAACTTATCCGTCACGCGGCCGTGATCGAACAAGCGTCCGGCGAGCCGTTTGTGCAACCTCTGCCGGACACTCTGGCCACGTGTGCCGAGTTTCAGCAGGATTTCCTCACGCGCGCGGAAACGCCCCCCGAAACCCGGCAACGGGCCGATTGGCTCCTGGCTGAAGTCACTCGATTGGTGACCGAGGCAAAGGAATTGGATAAAACCGGCCGAACCATCGAGGCAAATGCCGTCGCTTCTCTGGCAAAATGGCGCGCCCGTTCGCTGAATGCCACGCTGACACAGCCGGAAAGCCCCAAACCCTCCCCCGAGGAGGAGGGGGACGAAAAAGACAGCCCTGACGAAGAAGCGGACGAAAGCGAAGAGCAATAAGTGAGGTAAACACCATGAAGCGGATCGGAGTCCTGACGAGCGGCGGCGACGCACCCGGAATGAACGCGGCCATCCGGGCGGTGGTCCGAACCGCGGCATACTATGAACTCGAGGTGGTCGGCATCTACCGGGGCTATCAAGGGTTGATCGACGGTGAAGTCATTGAAATGGGGCCCCGCTCTGTCGGCGGCATCATTAACCGCGGCGGCACCATCCTGCGCTCGGCGCGCTGCAAGGCCTTCTACGAAAAGGAAGGCCGCGCCAAAGCCGCCCAGACCGTCAAGGAACACGGCATCGAGGGATTGGTGCTCATCGGCGGCGACGGCACGTACCGCGGCGCGCTCAAACTCCACGATGAGCACGGCACCATGTGCATCGGTATCCCGGGCACCATCGACAACGACATCGGCGGCACCGATTTCACCATCGGGTATGATACGGCGCTGAATATCGCTCTCGAGGCCATCGACCGCATCCGCGATACCGCCGAATCCCACGACCGCATCTTTTTCGTCGAGGTCATGGGGCGCCACAGCGGGTACATCGCCATGATGAGCGGCATTGCCGGCGGAGCCGAGGAAATCCTGGTCCCCGAAACGCCGACAAGCCTCGAAAGCATTGTTGAACATATCCGCATCAACCGGAAAAAAGGCAAGCGTTCGTCCATCATCGTCGTGGCCGAAGGCGATGATGCCGGAAACGCCATCCAGGTGGCCAAACAGGTCGATAAGCTCGCCGACATTCCCAACAGCCGCGTCGTCGTCATCGGACACCTACAGCGCGGTGGCGCCCCGACCGCCTTCGACCGGGTTCTGGCCAGCCGCCTCGGCGTTCGTGCTGTCGAAGCCCTTATGGAAAACACCACCGGCAAAATGGTGGGGATGATCGCGAACCACGTAGTCCTTCGGCCGCTCGAAGAAGCCTGGGAATGCCGCACACAGTTTGATCCCGTCCTGACGCGCATCGCCCATATCCTCGCGACCTAGAGGCGGCGCCCCGGTTTTATCCAGCGCCGCCGGTGGTGCGTAGCTGATTGCTATGCCGTGGTCTCCTGATTAATTCATCTCACGACGAATGCTGTGGCGTGGTCTCGCGACCGCGCCACCTATCCGACCGTCAGGTCTCCCAAACTCCGGAGAGCAGTCGGTCAGTCGCAGGATTAAAGGATTGAATAAACCACGGACGTTTGCGTCCGCCGTGATCTTACGCGCGGGTACGAAAACCCGCCCTCCATTGAAGAAATCCAAAAAACGAGACTTGTCGAAACATCCCGCTTCTTCCTCCGCGATCTCTGCGTCTCTGCGGTCGAAAATCAGAACAGTTCCCGCAGGTACCCGTCGACCTTCTCACGCATCTCCGCTGTGATAGCACGCTCGAAAGGCCATCTCTCCGACGCACCCAGCTCCTCGAGCATGGCGCAGGCGGCCTCGGATGCCCAGGCGATCTCTTCGTACGATACCGCGGCGAGGTTGTTGTGTTCGGAATGGTGGTACCAATAACCGGGCAGATGGGTTTTCCGGCTGAACCACACTCCGGGGATGCCCTTTGCGGTGAACCAGAATTGGTCCTGGTACGGACATGCATCGGCGTACACCGTGCCGTATTGGAGGCGTTCATCAGCGATGCTTTTGACATACGCCTCCATTTCCGGTGTGCCGGTGCACATGACCTCCGACAACCCGAAATGCGCGCCAATGCTGTCGAAATTGCATACCCACGCCACCCGCTCCACGTCGGTGATCTGCTCGTTGACATACCGCCCCGAGCCCACGGAAAGCTGCTCCTCGGCCCCAAATCCGATGAAGCGCAGCGTGTGCTTTCGTTTCATGTTACGCATGCGGCGCGCACATTCGAGGGTGGCCGCCGTGCCGCTGGCGTTGTCGTCCGCACCCTGGCCGACTGAAACCGAGTCGATGTGACCGCTGATCACAATCACGGTCCCCTCGGGATCGTCGCCGGGCAATTCGCCGACGGCATTCCAGGATGTCGCGTCTTCCATGGTTCCGGAAGCCGTGAGCCGTACGCGCGATACCCCCTCCCGTGCCAGGCCATAGGCGTCCATCAACGAGAGATAGGCCATGGGTTTCGCGATGTGTTTCATGAACCGTTCGCCGACCCCGTTCGCGACAGGCCAATCGGTCTGCATGCGGGTATCGACAAAAAGTAACGCCGCAAGACCTGACTGCTGTAACTCGATGAAAGCGCGTTCCGACTCGCCGTATGCACCGAGGAAAAGGCCGATCTTGCCGTCCAGCTCGCTGCAACGAAGCCCATTCTCCCAATCGACCGGCTCGAAAAAGACCAGTTCGCCTTCGACACCTTCAGAGGGTGTCGCGGGTGAATGCGTTACCTGCTGAGCATCCAGAACCGGTCCGTTCGGCGCCACCTGCACTGACGCGCGCCCCGGGAGCCATCGT
>JAWODE010000316.1:0-4825 GCA_046483455.1 Candidatus Hydrogenedentota bacterium
AGACGCCGCCGCCCTGGTCGGTGAGCACCGAGCTGGTGTAGGCCTCTCCGATGGTGTCCTTGCGGAAATTGCGCTCGTCCGGATTGGTCGCCTGCCATAGACGCACCTCGGAAGGGGCGGTCGTCGTCTCGACCCGCAACGATCCATCGGGCTGTTTGGACCACGTGAACTCAGGCCGTGGCGTACCGTTCAGGATCGCCTCATAATACGCCGCGACGTTGTTCACCGCCTCGTCTTCCAACCCATGATCGGTGTTGGGCACATAACGCAGATACTTCTCGCCTTTCAGTGCGTCGAAATAGAACTGGGAGGAATCGGGCAGGAAAAACTGGTCACCGGTCGAATTCACGATGTATTTGGGCATTGTGAGCCGGTTATCGGCATACTGGTAAGGGTCGATAATGTCCATCATGTCGCGGAACTCCGGAGAATGAAGCCAGTCCATAATGTTCATATCGACGTAGTCGTGAATCGCGTCGGCCCAGTATCCGTACGCGTCCCAGTGGTGTTGCATGGAATGCTCGACATTGAGAACATCGATCACGAGCGGAATAATGGCTTCGATACGTGACTCTACCAGAGCAGTAGTCCACGTCGTCCAGCCGCGTTTTGAAGCACCGGATACCACGAACTCCTCGATGGAAGGATATTCGCTCTGGACCGTGTCCATAGCGCGAACGACGGCCTTGGTCATGGGCAGGCGCGGCAACCAGAGTGGGTCGCCGGTGGTCTTGTATTTATCCCAGCAATAGGCAATCAATTCATCTTCTGCTCGGCCATTTTCGATATAGCGTGGGTCGGTTTCATCCGCAAATTTAATGCGCTGGTTCGGAATCTGGCGCAATTCCGCAACGATGGACTGAGTCTCCGTCGCGATAAACGTAAGATGAGATGGCGGTGAAGGCGGGATATGCCCATTATTGCTGCCACCAGAGATAAAGAGCATCGCCTTCGTATGGCTCACTTCAGCGGGCACGATTATGGTGAGTTGATGTTCCCACTCGGTCCGGTCGACCTCTTCGGCGGAACGCCAAGTCTGGGACGTCATCGGCCACATGGTCGCCGTATACCCCGTTCCGCTGTAGGTTGTGATGGGCTCGGGCCCATAGCTGTAACTTGGGTCCGGCGCGGCCACGTAGTCGTCAAGTGGTGTCGCGCTCGAGCAAACCGCGAAGAGCATTAACCCCATGACCACAGCAGAGAACGCAAGCCGACGGCGTACAATAGAACGCTTCATTAGACAGGCCTCCCTAGTCCGAAATATCCTCTTCAGTGTCTAAAGCGTCGATGGAATCCGCGCATCCCGGTTTTCAAGGATGCATGCTTTTGAATCAACGGCGCGGTATATTCGTCATAGGCGGCGCGAAGCAGTCCCGTACCTCCCTACGGTCGCATTCGTGTCCTACAGAACCGATACCGCAACATTCCGCGCCCCAAGAGGCTTTAACCCCAACCCTTATTGCCTTGATATATGTTAACTCTCGCAAAGACCATATTCAAACAACCCTTTTCGAGACAAAGCTATCCTTCCCAGTAAAATGCTTCCCCGCATGTAGACACACCGAACCAGCGTGCAAGGCACCTTATCAGGATAGACAACAAACGCTTTTCGTTCGAGTAGCTCGCAATGTGCGTGCCAAAAACATAAACATCGCATAACTCTTTACAAAAAAAGCTTCTCTCAACGTTAATTGCCAAGATTCAAAATCCTCACGCCCGAAACGGCAACCATCCGTCTGTCAAACCTGAATAACTCTTGCTCTCTACAGAGCAAATAGAGAAAACTCCCGTCCCCGCTACCCAGCGCCGTCCCACGCGCTTTCTATGCATTCATGAGGAGTTCGATGGAACGTCCAAGGTAAATGGGCGCGTCTGTCTTCAAGATGGTGCGCCTGCCGGAAAGCTTTTTCGATATCTCAACGAACCCTTCATCGATGTCGACTTCCACATCGGTAATATCGCGAAACCAGAGCGTGGTGGTGCCGTTGCCGGTAACAAAAACCCGCTTATTGGTGAGAATCAAAGTGCCTTCGCGCCTGACCCTATGCTCGTATCCTGACGGCGATTTTCTCGACTTCCGTCTCGACAACACTTTTGCCGGGCATTGATAAAAAGCATCTTCGCTCTTCTGGATAGGTACGGGAAGCCTATCCTTAGGAATGGAGTCGAAAGGAAGCCGCAGGGACTGCGTGTCGATGATCTCCCGCACAATAGCGATTTCGTGCTGCACGTCCTGATTCGGGATAGCCAGAGCGGCCATGAGATTTTTTAACTTGCGCAGTTCGTCCCGAGCAATACGGCGATCTTCGATGGCCTCGAGATACGCGGCGGTGAAAATTTCCTTCTTGGTCTCAAGGCGCGCCGCCGGCCTGAGCCCAAGCACCTGTTCCGCGGCGGCAATCGACGCTGCTTCTTCGCGCGTGATAAACCCGTCATCGAGGATCTTATCGAGTACAGCCTGATAAACGTTCGCCTCGATGTCTTCAATCTTCTTCGTCGCGACGCGCCCTTTCGGCAAGTGTTGTCGCTGTTTTTCAAGCGCCCTCACCGTCTCCGACGAAGGCGGCGTTTGCGCGTTCACAAAGGCGCGATCCAGTGCCGCTTTGTACGCCCCCAGACGCCGCCTGCGACGGGCTGCCGCCACCGAGCGAAAAGCCACTACCCCCAAAACCGCCGCCGCGCCGAAAACAAAAATTCCAGGGTTCAACACGAGCAGCACCAGAAGGAACGAACCCACTGCAACCGCGGCCAAAACCATAAGAAGAACCACACAACTATGAGCCTCAGCTTCGGACTGGCTTCGCGCTTGCCCTGACGCCATATATTTGCGGTAGTAAAGCCCGTGCCGCCCGCCGTGGACATAGGCGCCCCGCGGACCAAGACCAACCCGCGCGCCTTTAACACCGCCAGAAAATCCTAGCCCGCTCTTCGACAAATTAAGGCGAACCGGCCCCGCCCGAAAACTCTTTCTAAGGTAAAATCCCATCTTGTTTGTATGTGTCCCGACTGTGATTGCAGGCGATCACGGCGCCGGGAAGGCCGCATCCGTTGCACTGTGTGTGTCCCCACATAAGCGCGATCCTACCAAACAAAGCATGCGAGATGAAGAATTGTTTTTGACACGCCGTAAAAACGTCTTGACGTACGCCTTTTTACGAAATCATCCGGATGCCCTCCCGTTTTACCGCAAATCGAGATATTCGCCCCAGGAGAGGACGACTGGCGTGCCTTTCTCGAACAAATGCTTGTTCATGAGAAAATTGGCGGTGTAGGTTCCAGTCGCGCCGCCGGATTTGCCGGATTTGCGGTGGGTAAACTCCCAGACGTGGCCGATGGCCCATACCGGGGAAAGCAGCGCATCGAGCTGTCGAGCGGCGTTCACACCCCGCCAGAACAGCGGCGTGCCGGTCATGAGGTCGACGTAGCGGCCATTGGCTACCATGATCTGGAGCCAACCATAGAGACGGAGACCACAGTTAATGTCGCCTTTGCTCAAAACAGCCATGCCACCCGGCGTGGTGATAAGGTAAGCGTTGCATGGTGTGCCGCTGGTGTGCTCTTCATTGTTCCATTGGAAATCATGAAGAACATCGACCTCGAGCCCACCCACCTTATGCGGTTTAACGATGGTCTGATCGAGCACAACCAGTTTTTCGGCCCAGGGCTCGTCTTTCCAACACGATTTGTTGCTCTGCGTGACGACCACGGTCTTATCTGCATCGCAAAGGGCACGGCTGATCTCGAAATCGACGTGGTCGTAGTGCTCATGCGTGTGGAATGCGACATCAACGAGACGCGCCAGGCGTTCGATCTGCTCAGACGTCATGCGGAACCCAACCCCTTCATCCGCGGCGGTCTGGCTCATGCTCTTGTTGGGGCCCTGGTCGAGATCGATGGCGAACACGGTCTCGGGCGTCTGCACGATGACCGAGCTCGAATACAACTGGAACAGGCGCAGGCCTTTTTTAACGCGTTCGGACTCCAGGGTATCCAATACCTCGTCTACCGCACGCTGATAATAGGCGATCACGTCCTCCGAACGCTCGGAATCCGCTTCCATAAGACGTTCGTCAAGAGCTTTCAGCGCCTCGTTTCGTGCTTCCGTGTGGGGCAATGCGGGCGGATTTTCCTGAAGCGCTGCCCATATTGTGTCAAAGTCCTCCGCGGCCGCGCCGGCGGCTACCAGCACCACTCCCACCATCATAATGCGAGCAAATCTCATCGTGTCCTCTTTCTTCTTATGTTTTGCGTACGGCAACCGACTCTTTGTAGCAGCTTCCGGCGGGATGTGTCCAGCACGGACCAAAAAGCAGCGTGAGCGATATTGCGGCGGAGCTTGCGACTAACAGATCACCCGAAAACCCAATGCCGGAATGCTACAAACATTTACGTGTCCATACTGCCCCTGCTATGCTCTATTCAAGAAGAACTATACCCTCCGAACAACGAAGGCTTGCTTTGAAAGGATTTGTCCGATGAAGAAGGCCTCACTAACTCTTGTCTCACTCGTATGTGGCCTCATGCTGCTTTTGCATCCTCTTGTCGCCGCTCTAGCCGCCGACACTACGACGAACAAGGCAAGTGATGAGACCGGGCCGCACATTTGGCCACAAAAGGCTGCGGCATATGCCCGCATCATGTCACAAGTCGAGTGGACCCCAGTTGCGGACGGGATTCCAGCGCATCCGCGGCGCACCGACCGGTATTTCAACGCTGGCGAAACCTGCACTGGAGTTCCCTACTCGAACGGCGGACACGAAGGACGCTACATCGGCTTTGATATTTTCCTCATGACCTTTTTGGCCGCCGTCGAAAATCCCCATAG
>JAWODE010000332.1:0-4715 GCA_046483455.1 Candidatus Hydrogenedentota bacterium
GACGCCGACTCGAGAGAAACGCTGGTGGTCCATATTCAACCGGGTGAGGCCTCGAAAAATGACACACCGCCGATTGTCCCATTAGGGGAGTGGCAGGACCTGTGATAAAAGACTACGGCCGGGAGGCCATTCGAGCATCCCGGCCGTCTCTTGTGTGTGTGGTCAGTACTGCACGCGCACGCGGTACGTCACTGTGACCTTGCCGTCCTTGGGCACTGGAACGCTGAAGATCGCCGTGTGGGCGTCTTTCTTCTCGAAATCGTGGGACTTGCTCAAGATGGTCCAATCGGCGGGCATGGGCTCGACGATATCGACTACCACGTCCTGTTCCTTGTGGTTGCGGACGATGATCTCGAACTCGGCTTCGTGCACGCGGTCGCCAATCTTACTGTAATCCTTCTGGATGCGATCAGCGACGACGTCGAACGCTTTCCCCATACGCAGTCGAATCTCTTCGTCCTTGGGGGTATGATCGACACGGTCCTCGCCCGCAAACTGGAGCATGCCCTCGCTGTCTTCCTGGTAAATTCGCATGATCCCCGCGGGAATGGGAATACCGAGGCCGTTGGCTTCCTCGTTCTGGAATTTGAGAAACACATCCACGTGCTGGTCTTTCATCGCCGGGAACCGGCTGCTGTAAAACTGTACCCGGCCGCGAAATTCGTACCGTTTTTCGCATTCGATGCCCGAGCCGCTGAGGAGAGCCACCTGCTTAGATTGATTCTGCTTGATGGTCGTCCGCCGAGGGATGGTGTAGAGATGGTACTCGGCGAAGGCTTCTTCACGGGGCATTTCCTCGGCAGCATCGGCGGCCATTTCCATTTGGACACCCCTGGTCCGACGCCGCAGCTCCTCCTGCACAACATTTACATCGCCGGCCACCAGCTTTAAGCGGGCACTGGTGTAGGTAGCCCCTGACTGGTTGTCCATGGTGACCCAGCCGGAGATGTCAAGCGACTTGTCGGTTTTGGCGAGGGTCAGCACATAGTCGGCCTTCCACGAGATGCCGTTGGTGATGTACGTGGCTTCCAACTGCTGCGCGCCCACGTTGTTCTTGAGCTGCCAGATCAGCGATGGCTTCGCAATGAGGTTATCCGGAATTTCCGGCACCACTACCTTGCCGGGATGGCCCAGGAATATCTCGTCGCCGATGCGGTAGACGGGCCCTTCGTTCATACTCAGCAACTCGGCCGTTTTCTCGTGAAATCCGATCTCGTTGCTGAAATTGATGAGTTTGACCTCCTTGCCCACGTATTTTTCCATCAACTTCTGCGGACTGATCAGGTCGTACTCGTAATTCTGTTCGAGAATGACCACCGAACCGGACTGCGCCAACGACCGGAGTCCCACGGTCTCGGGGCGGATTTGCTGGGCTACATCCATGAATGTAAGCGCGACTTCGCCTTGGGGAAGGTCAAGCTCGCGCACATCACGCACCAGCGCAATGCCGTTGTTGTACGCGGTAACCGCGATATCGGTCTGTTGGCCCGCATCGGTTTGCGCTTTCTGCATTTCGGCGCCAAAAGCCACGGCTGCCGCGATAAGCCCCATCGCGAATACGAAAATTGTTTTTTTCATGACTTTCCTCCTTCCAAAGACCCTGGTCTTAGTAACGCACCCGCACGCGATAGGTCACGGTAACCTTGCCGTCCTTCGGTACCGGCACGCTGAAGATCGCCGTGTGGGCGTCCTTCTTCACGAAATCATGCGATTTGCTCAAAATGTCCCAGTCCGCCGGCATGGGCTCGACGATATCGACCACGACGTCTTGTTCCTTGTGGTTGCGGACAATGATCTCGAACTCAGCTTCGTGAACGTTGCTGGCGATCTTACTGTAGTCCTTCTGGATGCGGTCCGCGACGACGTCGAAGGCCTTGCCCATACGCAGGCGGATTTCTTCGTCTTTGGGAGTATGATCGACCCGGTCCTCGCCGGCGAACTGGAGCATGCCTTCGCTGTCTTCTTGGTAAATCCGCATGACACCCGCCGGAATCGGGATTCCGAGGCCGTTGGCTTCTTCGTTTTGGAACTTGAGAAAGACGTCAACGTGCTGGTCTTTCATGGCCGGAAACCGACTGCTATAAAACTGTACCCGGCCGCGGAATTCGTAAATTTTCTCGCACTCGATCCCGGAGCCGCTGAGCAAAGCCACCTGTTTGGACTGATTCTGCTTGATGGTCGTGCGGCGCGGGATCGTATAGAGGTGGTATTCGGCAAACGCCTCTTCCTTAGGCATAGGCGGGGCTGGAGCCGCCTTCGCCATCACGCGGCCGCCGACCGCTGCCTGTGTCCGGCGCTGCACAACGTTGACGTCCCCTGCTACGAGCTTGAGGCGCGCGTTCTCGTACGTGGCGCCCGACTGGTTGTCCATGGTCACCCAGCCGGAAACATCGAGCGACTTATCTGTTTTAGCGAGCGTCAGCACATAGTCGGCCTTCCAGGAGATACCGCCGGTAATATAGGTGGCCTCCAACTGCTGCGTGCCAACACTATTCTTGAGCTGCCAAATCAACGACGGCTTCGCGATCAGATTATCCGGTATCTCGGGAACCACCACATGGCCGGGGTGGCCAAGATAAATCTCGTCCTCGATGCGGTAGACCGGCCCCTCGTTCATGCTCAGGAGTTCGGCGGTTTTCTCATAAAAGCCGATTTCGTCGCTGAAATTGATGAGCTTGACCTCCTTACCCACGTATTTCTCCATCAGCTTCTGCGGACTGATCAGGTCGTACTCGTAATTCTGTTCGAGAATGACCACCGAACCGGACTGCGCCAACGAGCGGAGTCCCACGGTCTCGGGACGGATTTGCTGGGCGACATCCATAAACGTCAGTGCGACCTCGCCGGTAGGCAAATCGAGTTCCCGGACATCCCGCACGAGGGCAATGCCGTTGTTGTACGCCGTTACGGCAATATCGCTTTGCTGGTTCACGTCGGTTTGAGCCGCCTGCATGGCCGGCTCCTGGGCAAAAGCCCCTGCGGCCAACACGAGCATGGCGACGGTTAGAATCACATTCCTCATGGCACTCTCCTTTGCAAGATGGTGGTCTGAGTCGCGGTTTCAGAATCCTTGTGCTTCCTGTTCTGGTCCCTATGACACCATCTTACCACCGAAAGTTCGAAGTCCCGGAAATTCGCAAGTGGGTAAAGGCGGAGACATCGCGGAAGACATACGGGGCACGCGCCTTTAGATCAATCAACCAGCCTCCCTGAAAAAGGTATTCGACACCGGCCCGAAAGTGAATTAGAATCGAAAAAGCACGTAGTATGGGGATTGCGGAAAAAGTCCCGTCAAAAGGAGATATCTCATGAAACGCTTTGTCGTCGCTTGGTTGGGGATAGGGCTGCTGATGCTCTGTCCGGCATGGGCCGGGGAGGTAACCATCGATAAAACGGCTTATGGCGGCTGGCCGAACTGTTACCGGTTAAGCAACGGAGAGATCGAAGCCATTGTCACCACGGACGTCGGGCCACGCATCATGCGTTTCGGCTTTGTGGGCGGCCAGAACCTCTTGAAGGAATACGAAGACCAGCTCGGGAAGACCGGAGGCGACGAATGGCGCATCTACGGCGGCCACCGCCTATGGCACGCGCCCGAGGAAAAACCGCGAACCTATGCCCCGGACAACAGCCCCGTCGCGGCGGCGGTGGAAGGGCACAGCCTGACCCTTCTGCAGCCGGTCGAGGAAACCACGGGTATTCAGAAAACGATGGCCATCTCGATCGAACCCGAGGCCAACACCGTTACCATTGTACACACGCTGAAAAACGAGAATCTTTGGGATATCACCCTCGCGCCATGGGCTTTGACGGTGATGGCGCCGGGGGGGCGACTCATTCTGCCGCAGGAGCCTTATATTCCCCACGCCCAAAAGCTGTTGCCCGCCCGGCCGCTGGTTTTGTGGCATTACACGGACATGAACGATCCGCGATGGACATGGGGGCGCAAGTACATCCAGTTGCAGCAAAACGACGACGTCGAGGGAGCCCAGAAAATCGGTGCGCGCAACGCACGCGGATGGGCCGCTTACAGTTTGAACGGCAATCTTTTTATAAAGCGCTTCCCCTTATATGCAGACAAAAAATACCCGGATTTCGGGTCGAATTTCGAGACGTACACCGCGAAAGGCATGCTGGAAGCCGAAAGCCTCGGCCCATTTACAACGCTTAGCGCCAACGGCGGCACCGTATACCATACCGAGCGGTGGTTTCTTTTTAAATGCGAACCCGGCGCAACGGCGGATGCCATCGATGCCGATGTGCTGCCGCTCGTCGACGAATCGAGTTCCCTGATTGCGCGTCAAATCGAGTCCGAGACGCAGGAGGCAACCGGAAAAGCCGAGCGTGCTCGATTGTTGCGCGCATGGGGGGTGGCGGAGGCCGCGGAATAGCGGGTTTCGGCGCGAAGGACCTCCGACATCCGCTTCCGAGGACTTACGTATCCGTCCTAAGCGGTCTTATGCAGCGGTAAAAAATCCGTGCCGGACCATACCTGGGTCTGTACTCGAGAGAAGGAGACCGCCATAGCCCATCTTCCGCAGTTACGGCAAAGGATGTTGGTATTTCTTAGGAAAGTCGGGCATTTTGGCTGATTTTCGCCACTACATTTGCGATCGACTTTGGTTTGTTGGGCAGGGGCAAGTCGAGTTTCTGGAGGAGGATCGCGAGACGCTGCTCGGGTTTGCTGACGGTGCGCAGGCGCAATTCCGTGCCTT
>JAWODE010000455.1:0-6686 GCA_046483455.1 Candidatus Hydrogenedentota bacterium
AATGTGCGTCTGGCGGCGGACGTCCCGCATTTTCAGATAGTGGGCGAGAAGGAGAAAACCGTGCTCTTGCCCGGCGCGAGCATTCCGGTAACCCTTGGTTCGTTGCACGTTAGCGATGCCCACATCGAGGGAACGTATGCGTTGCTCACGGGCCGCATTGTTCCGTCTGAAATCCGTCTCACGGGGAAAGCCACCAGCGTGCGGGTCGGCGCCGACGATACCCCCTGGAATATAGATGCCGTTCACATGAATGCCCAGGGGGTGTATCCCGATTACCAAGCGGACGTTACCCTCAATGAGACATTACCGCTCGAATTGCACGCCTCGTTCGACGAAAAAACAATCGTCGCTGCGATAGACGTTCCCGCGTGGCCGCGGGAAGCATTGCTCAGACTATTGCCGACGGCGTACGGCGCGTATCTCGATACGGTGCCCTCGTTGCAGAACGTTTCCGCACAGGCGAAGGCAGATATCCGCTATCCCGCTTACAGGGCGACCTTCGTTCTGACGCCTGATTTCGATGACGCGAGCCCCTTCTCGGCCCCGCTTCGCGCGGAGGCCAAGGGCAACTTCAACCAACCCGACGCTTTTGCAGCCGATATCACAATCCCCGTCGAGGAGGGGGCCATTTCAGCCGTAGTCTCGATGGAGCCCGCCGACGGGGCGCACCTCGAAGCAACCTTGGCCGCCGTAGACATAAAGAAGCTGGCACCCATCAGCCCTTGGACGCCTCTGTCCGAAGCATTGGCCCGCCCTTTGTCTGGAGACGTTTCAGCCACGTGGGATGGTCAGGAGTTGTCCATCGAGACGGCTCTCGAGGGCCCGGAGGCCTCCTGGGGCACGGAACTCCTGCGACCATTGCCCGCTTCTCTCAATGCAATCTTCCACTGGAACCCCGCGACAGAGACGATACGCGGCGACAGCCTTGTGCTGAACTCCGGGGATGACCTTACGGTCCAAAGCCGTTCCTGGCGCTTGCAACTGCACCCGCTCCGATTCGAAGGCGCCATAAAGGGGAAGGCGCAACTGCCAGGCATCTCTCCAGTGGCTTCCGAGCTGGGTCTGGGCACAGAGGTCCACTTCGAAATACCGCTCACCCTCCGCGACAATTCCCTGGCCCTGTCACTTGATGCGGTTTCCGACTATTTCCAGTTTGGCGACTTTTCGTTTTACGAAGCGCCGTTTCACGCGACGGCCATGGCAACGATTCCACTCGAAGGGCCGGGGATGTTCCGCGATTTCTCGTTGACGTACGGAGAAAGCTCGCTGCTGACCGTAACCGAAGGCATCCTGTCTCTCGATCCCTTCCAGGTAAATGCTCCGTATACATTTGCGTCGAAGCTGCGCCTGCTCGTGGAGGCCGGCTTGCTCGAGACCGTCGAAGGCGCGCTGAACGCCACGGGCAAGTTCACCTGGCACGAAAACCTCGTCATCACGTCGGATTATTACCTCGAAGCCCCCCTTCTGGTGACCGGGGGCTCGACAATAGCCCTCGGCGGTGTTTCGGCGGAGGCCGGGCTCCGGGTGGACCAATCCCTGAGCGGTACGGGACACATCAATGTCGCCGAGTGTGCTCTCGCAGGCTTTCCGTTCAAGAACATTGCCACACCCCTGAATCTGGAGGGTGCACAAATCTACATGAACCCCCTGGCCGGAGAATTGTTTGGAGGCCTTGTGAAGGGAACTGTTGATATCGACGTTGCCGGGGAAAGCCCCGCGGTTCAGGCGGCCATCCAGCTCCGCAATATCGACTTGGAGCAATTTGCGGGAGCGATGATTCCGCCCGAATACGGACTGAAAGGACTCGCGCAAGGTTTTGTCAGCGCACAACTTACAACGGAAGGCCTTGAAGACGCCACCGTCAAGCTCGTCTCCTCGGGAGACTTCGCTCTCAACAAAGCGCTTTTACAGAAAATCCTCCTCGACTATCTGAGCACGATGCCCGGCGCCGAAACCATCGAACGCATCAGCAGCAGGGTATTAGGAACCGACGAATGGCGGCCGTTCGACAGCGCCTCGCTTGACCTTGCGTGGGCGGAAGACAGCAGGATGACCGGTAACGCAACACTCCGCAGCGTCGACCTGAATTTGAACATCGACCTCAATATCGACGAACCTTCTATCCGTCAACTTCTCGAGCTTCAACAGCAAGCCCGTCTCGAAAATATTGAAACCATCCGGTCCGAACCCGTAGAAGATAAGAATGGTGTAGAATAAAGTGCGAATACCCCAAGCGGGCAATCGTCTTGTTCCTAAACGATGGGAGTATGGGTGATGAAACGGATCTTGATCGGGACAATCATTGTGGCCGTCGTTGTGGTGCTGGGTTGCACCCTCCGGACAGAACACACCATCGACGCGCATATTACCGTCGACATTCGGCACATCGAAAAACAGGCCGACAATGTGCTCGATTTCATCGAGGGCGAATCGGACAAGCTGCCGCCTGTCGAACCCGCGGAGACCCCGGAAGAATCGTCCTTCATTGGACCATTTTTCGACGCCATTACCCCAGTTCGCCAAGCCCATGCCGGCGAACTCAAGTCGGATTCCGAACGAATCAGGGAAATCGCCAAGAGTCTTAAAGAGCGGTTCCCTAAGATCGAAGCCCTGAAAAAACAAGGGATTATCGGCGAAAACGACCGCGGGTATATCGAACTCCGGCCCAATGACGCCCTCGAAGAAGATACCGAGCGCAAAAACGACATCCAAAAGCTGGCCCACGAAGAAAATGAGGACCGCAAGAAACTATATATCGAGATCGTCAAACTCAATGCGGACCAGACAGACCTTTCCCTCACGGTCGTCGAGCGCATTTACGCCAAAAAGCGCCTCGAACGCGCCAAAACCGGCGAAATATTCCGCCTACCCCCCGAAGGCAAAGATTTCGACGAGTTCAAAGAAGTCCTGAAAAAGAAGCGCGTCGAAGGCAAAATCGCTCCCAAAGAATGGATCAAGATTACCGGCGTCAAGTAGTAAGAGAGTAATCGGCTCATTGGAGCATGGGGGCCTCAGGTGCCCCTGTGGGGCGCGCGTGGCGTGCTTCTACCCTGCTTTTTGCGGTTTGTTGCGCTGGCCGGCCGTGATTTCCTTGCGGGTACGGGCGCTTAGAAACGCAATATCTTCGATATGGAAATCGGAGACAGACTCGACGGAAATCTCGCGGTCGAATTCTTGCGCAATAGCGTCGAGGAGGTCCTTGTTCTCGTGGCGGAGCCGTCGCGCGACATCCGGATGCACCTGCAGAATAACGGATTTCTCTTTCGAGCGGCAGAACAGGCTCTGGAGTCGGCGCAGGACGGTGAAAGTCATGGTGGTGATCGAGCGCACAAGGCCGCTGCCTTCGCAATAGGGGCAGGGTTGCGATAGAGCTTTCACCAAGTTATGTTTCACCCGTTTTCGGGTCATTTCGATCATGCCGAGTTCGGAAATCTCGGACACGGTCGTCTTGGCCCGATCGCGCTTGAGGCATTGCTGGAGACGCTTGAGCAATTGCCGGCGGTTGCGCTCGTATTTCATGTCGATAAAATCGATCACGATGATCCCGCCCAAGTCGCGGAGGCGTACCTGCCGCGCGATCTCTTCGGCGGCTTCGAGATTGGTGTGGAGCACGGTTTCTTCAAGATTCTTGCTGCCGGTAAACCGCCCGGTGTTGACGTCGACAGCAATAAGCGCTTCGGTTTGATCGATGCAAATATGGCCGCCGCTCTTGAGGTACACTTTGCGGTTGAGGGCTTTGTTTACTTCCGATTCCAGCCCCATTTTCTCGAAAAGAGGCGTCTTGCCGCGGTAGAGCTTGCAGCGTTTTTTGAGGTTGGGCGCGAAACTGTCCAGGAAATTCAAGATGCGGCTGTACTCGACCTCGCTGTCGATGGTGAGGCGGTTTACGTCGTTTGTGAACGAATCTCGGATAATACGCAGGATAGGCCCCATGTCTTCATGCAACAGGGCGGGAGCTTTCATCGATTCCATCTTCGCGCGCACCTTTTTCCACAGGCGAGCGAGATACTGTACGTCGGTGTGGAACTCCTTTTTGCTTTTGCCTTCGGCGGCGGTACGCATAATGAGGCCGAGACCTTGCGGCCGGACACTGTGCAGGATGCGCTTGAGCCGGTCGCGTTCCCGGTCGCTCTCGATCTTTCGTGAAACGCCCAAATGTTTTACAGTCGGCATGAGCACGCAATAACGCCCCGGCAGGGTGATGTAATTGGTCAAGCGCACGCCTTTGGTGCCCAAGCTATCCTTGCTGACCTGCACCATGATGTGCTGATTTTTCTTGAGAACGGACTCGATGGCCGGGGCTTTGCGCCGGCGGGACTTTTTGCGCGGTTTCGCGGTGCCCTCTTCGAACACGAAATCGCCGGTGCCTTCGGTGCCGGCGATGTCGGAGACATACAGAAATCCGTTTTTCTCGAAACCGATATCGATAAACGCGGCCTGAATCCCGGGAACGATCGAATCCACCCGCCCCTTGTAGATATTGCCTACCAGGCTGCGGCTTTCATGGCGTTCGATAGTCAGCTCGGTGAGCCGTTTGTCTTCCAGAAAAGCGATTCGGGTTTCAAGAGGGGCTACATTGATGACAAACTCCTTCATTCTTACTCCATATTGTAGGCGGCCCGGGGCCGCCTGTCAGGCGCGTGCTCGAAGGTGCCGGAAAACCGCACACCGCTTCGCTCGGTGTCCATGAGCAAGGCGTCTTTCCGCGGTATGCCAAAGACCGACGCGAGCACCTCCTCGGGTTTAGGGGTACCTTCGGCACGTACCTCAATGTCCATAATTACTTCCTTGGGGCCCACCTCGAGCTTGGACACACTGCGTCGCAAGTCCAAGGTGCGTTCCCGCCCCTTTCGGGTCCGAACCACCGGCCATGTATTTGCCCGGCGAAATCGCTCCGCCTGTTCGGGGTCAAATTGACCACGGACCCGGTAGCGGAGTGTCCGTATTGCCGCTTTGAGAGGCTTGGCGCCGGGCGGCAAGCGCCGCGCCGACCGCACCTCGAACCCTTCCGGCAATTCGGCCGCCAGACGGCGCATGAACTCCGCGCCGGTGATCGGCTCCGACAATTCAAAATCCATATATTCGCATTGACTCGTGTGCGAGGGGGCCAAATGGGGGCCCGCCTGAATCCGGGGCATGCCCCCGCGGGTTCGTGCGACCGGCACTCCCGCGCGGTCGACGACCCCGCGCACGCGATCAACGAATTCCTTGAACAGCATACCCCGGAGGGCCGGGCCACGCGTCATCCGGACACGCAACACACTCATCTACCATCCTCTCCACGGGCAGCATCTATTTTTCGGCAAACATTCCCTTTCTAACATTCACACTCAGCATAGTGCCGACACACAACATCGTGGTCAAGTAAAATGATCCGCCGTAGCTGAGGAAGGGCAGCGGCAGTCCCGTGATCGGCATCAGATGGATCGTGATCGCGACATTCACGAACACGTGAAACGCCAGGATCGTCACGCAGCCTACCGCAAGCAGATTGCCCGCGGGCTCGGGGCATTCTTCCGCTAGAATAAGCCCCCGTATCAAGAACGCCGCGAATAATGCAATAACCACGACCGCGCCCACGAACCCCCGTTCCTCGGCCAAAAGCGAAAAGATAAAATCGGTACGGTATTCGGGCAGGAACCGCAAATGGGTCTGCGTGCCTTGCCCCACGCCCTTTCCCCACATTTGACCGCTGCCGACGGCGATCTTGGTCTGGATAATCTGGTAGCCCTCGTCGGCCGGCGCTTTGGTAGGGTCCACGAAGGTCTTGACGCGATCGCGCTGGTAAGGTTCGAGTTTCATCCACCCCACGGGGATCACGGCGAGTCCGACTAGAACGATAGCGAGGAGATGCCCCTTCCGGCAGCCGGCCACGAACACCATGACAAATGCCACCGGAACGTAGGTGATCGCGGTTCCCAGGTCCGATTGCGCCGCGATGAGAACACTCGGAGCGGCCGCTATCACAAACGCCAAAACCAGGTAAGGGATTTTGCGGATGCGGGGCCCGATCCTGGAAAGGTACCACGCAAGCATGAAAATGGTCGCGAGCTTGGCGTACTCGGAAGGCTGGAGACCGAACGACCCGATGCGGAACCAGCTTCGTCCGCCTTTAACCGTCAACCCGACCGTCAGAACGGCTACCAGGGCAATAAGAGCCGCCGCATAGGCCAGCGGCGCCAGAGCAACTAGAAAGCGGTAATCGAAGCACACGAGCACGAGCGCCAAAGCGCTTCCCACACCGAGGAAAAAGAATTGGCGCGCGAAATGCGGCGTCGACTCCGCCCCTTCATAGCCGTAACTGGCGCTGTACATATTCGACAGCCCGATATAGGCAAGGCCTGCCACAAGCACGATAAGCAGCCAGTCGAGGTACCGCAGATTCCGCCAATTCACAATGCGGATGTGCGAATCCATCAGGTTCAAATCGCGTTCGATCTGACTCATGGGCGTTCCTCCTCGGCTTTGGCGAGGCGCAGGTCCCTGGGCAGATGCGAGTAGAAATACTCGATGACTCCCTTGGCCAAGGGGGCCGCGGTCGAGCTGCCGTGAAGACCATGTTCAACGAACACACCGCGGCGGCTGGGCCACGCCTGAGCCGTCGGCGCCCCGTTTGCCTCCTGCCGCGTTTCCGTTAACGGTCCCCGATCGGAAACCGAAGGGCAAAACCTCTCCCGGCAGAATCC
>JAWODE010000422.1:0-3009 GCA_046483455.1 Candidatus Hydrogenedentota bacterium
CATCCGCCGATGATCTAATGACGGGTTGGACAACCCGTCCTCCGTTGGGCAAAGGAAGAAACAGCACAGGGAAGCGGGCTGCTTGTGAAGCCCGCTTCCCCGGCGTGAATTGCTGCGCATGCGTCAGCCGCCTAGAACGCTGATCTGATAGATGGTTTCGGCGGTGATGCGGTTCGCGGGGGGCTCGCCGCCTTCACTGTAGCGGATGAACTCGACATGGCCGTCCATGTACAGTGTGTTGGCGCCGCCGGGCACGTGGTTCATCGCCAGCCCCACGCCCTGGGAGGCCGGGTCGGAATTCACAACGTCGAACATCACGATGATGTCGGACTGTGCTTTTGCGCCTGCCGCGGGATTGTTAATGTCGGTAATCATGAACCGCTCGATGCCCTCGCGCAGGCGGTAGATGGTCTCACCGCCAGCGGTACCATACGGGGCCGTCACGGACATGTCGGAATCCAGAGCCGCGCGCGCCGTGGCTGCGTCGGCGGCAGCAAGCTCGGAGCTGGCAAGGGCGTCGGCACCTTGGAGATTTATGAAGAGCTCACCGATTTGGGCCGAGACATCCGGCAATACCGCGGAGATATCATAGCCTGTCTCGAACCCATCGAGTACCCAGCCGGTGTAGATGTAGCTGTCGCCGAGGTCATCGGCAAGGCCTTCATACGCGCCGCACTCCAGTACGGCAAGCATTTCGTGCGCATCGTCGGCGTCCGGCGCTGACGGGCACACGAAGATGTTCCAGTCCGTCACGTATTCGGGATAGATGACGTCCGGATTGGGACACATCGCGGCTCCGGGCGAGGCATTGCAATCGCCATAGCCCGAGTAGGCCGTTCCTGGTATCCCATCAAGATAATAAATACTGCCTCCCTGCATGGGGGGGAACTTCTCGCCTTTGGATTCGTTCGCGTACATTTTGTAGACGAGTCCGCACTGTTTGAGATTATTGGCGCAGCTTGCCCGCCGTGCCGCTTCGCGGGCCCGCGCCAGGGCTGGAAGCAGGATGGCCGCCAGGATACCGATAATTGCGATGACGACCAGTAGCTCGATCAAGGTGAATCCGTGTTTTCTCATGGTTTAATCCTCCTGGTAATTCTTTGATTGCACACCACGTTTCCTACAACACAACATTTATCCGGCGCTCACTGCTTCCCCTTCCGAGGAAGGCAAGGCATCCGGCAACACCGCTTCCAGTATACGCTCCTCGCGCAAAAATTTCTGTTCGAACGGCCGGTCTGGCTCGCGGATGCGGGCCAGCAGCAGCCGTGCCGCCTCACGCCCCATCACCCGCGCGGGCTGGCGCGCAGTGATCATGGGGAGGTTTGCGGACTCCGGGATGCGCTCGTCATCCACCGCCGCGAGTTCGATGTGGTCAAGCACGGCGTAGCCAAGCCGGCCCAACTCGCGCGCAAGATATTCGGCGCTCGAATCGTGAATACAACAGAAGGCCGTCGGGGCCTCGCGCTCCGCCATAATCAGCCGGGCAGATTCTTTCGCGGTTTCTTCAGAGAAAACGCCATGAAGCGCCTGGCGGAAGGGCGCGCCGGCCTCTTTCAGCGCACGCCGGTAGCCCTCGAAGCGGTCCCGGCCGCTGGCCACATTGTCGCCATCGGCCGCGAAACCGATGAGCCGGTGGCCCCGCTCGAGCAGGGCCTGCGTGAGGCTATAGCCCAGCCATTCGTTGTCGCTGACGGCAAAGTCGACTTCTACGCCAGGCAGATGGCGGTCAATCAGCACCACTGGAAACCCGCTTTCGCAATACCGCTCGATGAGCCGGCGCGTTTGTGGCTGGTCGTACTGTATCCACAGACACGCCCCCGCGACCTTCGTTGCCGGGAGATGCTCGATAAACTGCACTTCGTCTTCAGGGTCGAATTGTAGATTATACGTAACCGTCTGGAAGTGCTCTTTCGCCATTTGGCTGACAAACCCATCGAGCACCGTCCGGGTGTGAAGGCAGTGTTGATCGTGCACGGCAATGACCACCAGGCGGGAACCGTCCAGAGGAAATCCTTTCCGGCGGCGCGATGCCGGGGCAACCACGGAGCGTCGTCCCCGCGAACGAATGATATACCCTTCCACTTCCAGTTCCTGCAGGGCATGGCGCGCGAGGTTTCGCGTGATGCCGAATCGCGAAGCGAGTTCGTTTTCCGAAGCGACGGTGTCCCCTTCGCTCAATTTTTTCCGGTCGATGCGGCCCTTGATCTCGAGTTTGATGCGCTCGCAAATCGAGGGGGTATCTTCACGCTCGCCGTGGGTCTGCGTCATCCTGAAACTCTCCGATGTGTCCGCCGGACACCCTTTCCGTAACCGATTCGAACTGTATCATACATCAGGAACTCCATCTTGTCAACATGTTTTTTCTGTTAGATTCAAGTTGTAAACAAGTTAAGAGGGCAGAAAAAACGGCGGGGCGAATAATCTGCGCCCCGCCATAGTGGTTGGGTGCCTATTACATGTATCCGACAAGAGACACGAGCGCGGCAAAGGGACACTTGTTGTTCCCATGGCATCGTGTGACACCGCAGGCTTCGGCACGCCATTTCCGGCGGATAAGCGGATGGCGGATTTCATCCGCCGATGATCTAATGACGGGTTGGACAACCCGTCCTCCGTTGAAGAGGGAATGGGGTTAAATAATGCATAAATTCCGGTGAAATTTGCCACGCTCTTTAAATTGAAATATGCAGGTAGTGGCGCGGCCTGCCGATGTTTTCCCACAGAAGCTTGTGAAGAGAAGCCTCCGTCTATGTCAAAAGCGTTCGATGCGGACGCCGAGTGGGGGCGCGTATAACGTATCGGAGCTCGTGTCCAGATACCAGGCGAGGACCGCGCACCGGTCGGCGTCGATGATGTGGTCGTCGCCCTTATCGTAGACGACCTCGCCGCCGGCCGAAATCGAGTAGGTGTGTCCTGCGTACTGCGATTCGCGCTCGGGCAGTTTTGGAAACACAATGCTGCGCTCTTGCATGCGCTTTTCGAGGAGCTCGGTCATGTATTGTTTGA
>JAWODE010000497.1:0-3793 GCA_046483455.1 Candidatus Hydrogenedentota bacterium
GTTAAGGTGTAATCTGGTGTGGGACCGCCGCCCCCGGCGGTCATTTCCTCTCCTGGTATCACATTTTTTTCGACCGGCGGGGGCGCCGGTCCCACACTCGAATAATACAAGTGAGACGTCTGCGCTACTATACAAATCGCCGGCAACGCAGCAACCGTTTCCGCGGGGAGAATTCAATGCGACCGCCCCCGCCTTTCCACTTGCTTGCGCCATGTTTTTCACGATAAGGTAATGGCGTTGAAGAGGTGAGTGGGGATTCTACTAAGCAAACGAGCCGCAGCCTCCAATTTTGTTCTCAAACCAACCATTGTGAGGGTACGCTGATTCCATGAGCCGAGAAACCAAATCACACAAGACCCGCGGAAAGGTAAAGCAGCGGCCGAAAAAGACGCCGCGTACGCGCAAGCCGGACAACATGTCGCTCGAGGAGTGGCAAATCGCGTTACGACGCGAGTATGGGCGCGAGCAAAATTTCAAATTCAAGAACCTCGGTACGGAACCGTTTTTTTCGGACTTTGCGGTGACAAATCCGGAGAGCGGCCGCACGTACCGGGTCGCCATCCGCGGCCAGGAACTGGGCATAAACTACTGCTCGTGTCCGGATTTCGCCGTGAATACGTTGGGCACGTGCAAACACATCGAGTGGCTACTCTCAAAATTGAGCCGTAAACGCGGCGGCAAGAAAGCCTTTCGGGAAGGATTCCATCCACCCTATTCCGAGGTATATCTGCAGTATGGCGTTCAGCGACGCGTTCGGTTTCGCGCCGGAACCAACTGCCCCGAGACTTTGAAACGCGAAGCGCGTCCTTATTTTGACCGCGAAGGTTTCCTCCGTGACGATGCCATCGGCGAGTTCGAACGCTTTATTCGGGTAGCCCGCGAGTCCAACCACGAAGTGCGGGCGTATGAAGACGCCCTTGGATTTGTTGCGCGGCTGCGTGACGACGCGGCGCGCCGTAAAACCATCGACAAGGAATTCGGGAATGGTCGAAGTTCCGCGGCGTTGAACAAGCTTCTCAAGGTAAAACTGTATCCCTACCAACAGAAAGGGGCTCTTTTTGCGGCCAAAGCGGGCCGGTGTCTCATTGCGGACGATATGGGACTGGGAAAAACGGTCCAAGCCATCGCCGCCTGCGAAATTCTGGCGCATACCTCGGGCATCGAACGGGTGCTTGTGATATGCCCGACGGCCCTCAAGTACCAGTGGAAACAGGAAATCGAACGTTTTGTGGGCCGCTCGGCGGTCATCGTCGAGGGACGGCAGCATGAACGGCGTAAACTCTATGAGGCGGACGATGCGTTCTTCAAAATCATCAATTACGAGATCGTACACCGGGACCTCGAACTCATTAACAACTGGCGGCCCGACGTGGTGATCCTCGATGAGGCTCAGCGCATCAAGAATTGGACGGCGCGCCGATCGAAAGCCGTCAAGCAGGTGGACACCGAGCATGCGATCGTCCTTACCGGCACGCCTCTCGAGAACCGCCTGCAGGAGTTGCACTCGATCATGGAATTCGTGGACCGGTTTCATTTGGGGCCCATGTTCCGGTTCCTGGCCGAGCACCAGGAAACGGAGGAAACCGGCCGCGTTATCGGCTACAAGAACCTCGACCGTATCAAAGAGAGCCTTGCATCGGTCTTGATTCGCCGCAACAAACACGAGGTGCTCAGCGAGCTGCCCGAGCGCACCGATAAGCACTTCTTTGTCGATATGACGAAGGAACAATGGGCCATTCACAAAGATAACCGGGACATCGTAGCGCAAATCGTGGCCAAGTGGCGCCGCTGGGGATTCCTCTCGGAAATAGACCAGCGCCGTCTGATGGTGGCCCTGCAATACATGCGCATGGCCTGCAACAGCACCTACCTTATCGATAAGGAGACGGATTGCAGCACGAAATTGGACGAGTGCGCCCTCCTTCTAAATGATCTTCTCGAGATTCCCGAGAATAAGGCGGTGATCTTCAGCCAATGGCTGGGGACCCATCAACTCCTGATACGCCGGCTCGATGCGGCACAGCATCAATACGCCTTTTATCATGGGTCTCTGGACCGGACCGCGCGGAAAAAGGTCATCGAACGATTCAAAAGCGACCCGGACTGCCGCGTTCTGCTGTGCACGGATTCCGGCGGAGTGGGACTCAATCTGCAGACGGCTTCAATCGTCATCAATATGGACCAACCCTGGAATCCGGCCGTGCTCGAGCAGCGTATCGGCCGGGTACACCGGCTTGGGCAGTATCGCAACGTGCAGGTCTACCACTTCGTCTCGCGCGGCGGCATCGAGCACGGCATGCTGGGCGTTCTCAAATTCAAATCGTCGATGTTCGCGGGAGTGCTCGATGGCGGCGAGAGCGAAATTTTCCTGGGCGGGTCCAAAATGAAGAAATTCATGGAGACGGTGGAGAAGGTCTCCGAAGGCACCCAGGACCGCATTGCTCCTGAAGAAGAAACAGCCGGCCAGCCCGTGGTCCCCGTTACGGTTCACGACGAAGCGGAAGAGCCCGCCGCCGCGGCACAGCCTGCCGCGCAGGAACAGGCTTGGCAAGACCTTCTGGCCGCGGGCACCGAGTTTCTCGGAAAGCTGGGCCAAGCAATCAATGCTCCACAGGGACAGAAGCAGGCCGGACTGCCGCTGGCCGCGATGGTCGCGCGCAACGAAACCACCGGCGCGCCCGAGTTCCGCATTCCGCTGCCCGACCCCGAGACGGCCCGGCAGCTCGGCGGCTTGCTCGCGGGCCTCGGGAATTTACTGACATCTATGGGCACGGAAAAGGAAGGGGGGTAAATGGAGCTGGAAACAATCAAGCAGCTTGTGGAAAAACGGAAAGATGAAACCGGCTGGCGCGACAAAAGGAAAATTCGCCGTCAATGAGCAAGAAAAGGAAAAAGAAGAAACACTCGGGTGGCAAGAAGCGTGTTGTCAGACAGGAGCCCGAGGTGGACCCGGCGGTGCTGGAAGCCTACTACAACGATCCCATCGCGCTCTGGCAAGACGAAGAGTACGAAGCCCTTGATCGCCTCTGGAGGAAGCAATACCCAGGCCCGCCACGAAACATGTGCGAGCCGGGAGAAGAGGACCCAGAGAAATATCTGGATGAAAACGGAGACATACCATTTTGACCCCTGAGACCTTACTTTGGGGCCGCCCCTTCTCTGCTTGGCATTTCTAATGCCTTTATTCTGAATAGGTTAGACGTTTCAAAAAATGCTTTTGAGCGGATCGCGGAGCAAGTGTTTTGAGGAGAATTACTTGACACACGCTCTACCTGCTGATAAAGTACAAATGCAAGGGAGAAGGCTGTTTATCGCAGTCTGCCCAGGATGGATGTCCATTTTGGGGGGACGACTTTCAACAAGGGCATAGTACACAAATTGAGCTTCTGGGAACGGTGCATATCGGCTGACCAAAGCGGGGGAGATATCCAGGCCGGGGGCGGTTCGTTGCGGAAGCCGTAGGAGATCAAACCAGTGCGGCGCATTTACGGTTTTTTTGTGCTCGCGAGCATAGTGCTCGTGGGCGTGCTAACGGCGGGGTGCCCCAAGGAACCGACCGAACTCCAGCTCTCTCATAGCTCCCATAATTTTGGAACTACGGAAACGCAGTTTTCCTTTTATGTGTGGGTCACCGGTGGCCGTTCACGGGCGACATTTCGGTGCACCACCGACCAGCCATGGCTCGACGTTGATCCTGCCCGCGGCATTGCTTCGAGCGACGATAGAGCAAACGAGATCGTCGTAACCATCGACCGCGGCGAATTCGAAAGCGGTACCTACGAAGGCACCGTTA
>JAWODE010000526.1:0-6496 GCA_046483455.1 Candidatus Hydrogenedentota bacterium
CGGTTTAACAGCCTGGCCCAAACACCTCTGAACCACACGGCCCCGGGCGTACCCGTCATCTATCAGGGCACCGAACTCTGGAATATAAGTCTTGTGGACCCGGACAAACGAAGACCTGTGGACTTTGAATTAAGAAAAAGGTTGCTCAAGGAACTTGACAACCTGACCCCAGAGGCCATCCTTGCCAGAACGGATGAAGGCTTGCCCAAATTCTGGGTTATTCGGCAAGCGTTGCGTTTGCGGCACAGACGCCCGGAAGTATTCGGACCGAAGGCGTCGTACCGCGCGCTTGAGGCAAAGGGGACAAAAGCAAAGCATGCGGTGGCCTATCTTCGCGGGGATGTCGTGCTCACAGTGGCGCCACGGCTTGTTTTGGGGTTGAAGGGAGATTGGGAAGACACGCTGCTTAATCTTCCCGGGGGGCGCTGGCTCAACGTGTTGACCGGCGATGATGTGAAAGGAGGCGAAATTCAAATTACGGAGCTCGCGGCCCGGTTTCCCGTCGGACTTTTCGAGCGGGAGGAGTAAGCGATATGCCAACAGTAGCCGTCTGGGCACCGAATGCCCGCCTGGTGGAACTGGAAAGCGCAGACAGGCGCGCCGATATGGTAAAGGACGAAAATGGCTGGTGGCGGTTCGATGCAAGGCGCCTCGAACACGGTAGCGATTACACATTCCGCGTAGATGGAGAAGGCCCCTTTCCTGACCCTCGCTCGCCTTGGCAGCCCGAAGGAGTGCACGGTCCATCACGCTGGGTCGACCATGACCTGTTCGAGTGGAGCGACTTCGGCTTTCAGCAGCCCCCGCTCGGCTCCGCCGTAATCTACGAGATGCACGTGGGCACCTTCAACTCGGGAGGTACCTTCGATGCGGTCACTGAACGCCTGGATTATCTCGTCGGTCTTGGCGTCACACACCTCGAGCTTATGCCGGTCGCTGAATTCTCAGGCAACCGCGGCTGGGGGTACGACGGGGTCGCTCTGTACGCGCCTCATCACGCCTATGGCGGCCCCGAAAGCCTGAAACGTCTCGTGAACGCCTGCCATGAGCGGGGACTGGCAGTCCTTCTCGACGTGGTTTACAATCATCTCGGACCAAGCGGCAATTATCTCGGTCGCTTTGGTCCCTATTTTACCAATCGCTACGTCACGCCGTGGGGAGACGCCGCTAATCTCGATGGTCCTGAAAGCTTCGAGGTTCGCCGGTTCTTCCTCGACAATGCCCTGATGTGGCTGCGCGATTACCACATAGACGGTTTGCGCATCGATGCGGTTCACGCGATTGTCGATACCTCGGCCATTCACTTCCTCGAACAACTGGCTTCCGAGGTGAAACGCCTGGAATCGTCCCTTGGACGGCATTTGCTGCTGATTGCCGAAAGCGATCTCAACGACCCGCGCGTGGTCCGTGCACCCGAAATCGGGGGGTACGGCGTCGATGCCCAGTGGAACGAAGACTTTCACCACGCCCTGCATGCTGCCCTGACCGGCGAACGGAACGGCTACTATGCGGATTTCGGCACGCTGGCGGACATCGCGACGGTAATGACTCGAGGGTTCCTCTACGACGGGTGCTACTCGAAGTACCGGCGACGTATCCATGGAAAAGCGGTGACGGGGGTATCGGCACACGCGTTTGTGGGTTGTCTGCAGAATCACGACCAGGTTGGAAACCGTGCCGTGGGCGATCGCACAAGTCATCTGCTTTCATCGGGTCAGCTCAAAATCGGAGCTGCCCTCGTGGCGATGTCGCCGTTCGTGCCGATGCTGTTCCAAGGAGAGGAATGGGCGGCTTCGACGCCGTTTCTGTACTTCACCGGCCATGAAGACCCTGAACTCGGCGAAGCAGTACGCACCGGCCGACAGGAAGAGTTTTCGGCGTTTGGGTGGGACCCCGAGACCCTTCCCGACCCCCAATCTGAAGACACGTTTAGGCGTTCTAAACTGGACTGGAGCGAACTGGAACAACCTCCGCACAAAGACATCCTGGAATGGTACCGCGCGCTGCTTAAACTCCGTAAAAGCCTGCCGGAATTGACCGATGGCGACCTTAAGGCGGTTGAAACCCAACACGACGAACAAGCGCGTTGGCTTTGGCTGAAGCGCGGCTCGATCCGCATCATCTGCAATTTCGCGGAGATCGAACAACGAATTCCGTGTCCGGAAGCAACGGGCAACGAGATACTTCTGGCCTCAGAAGAAGGAGTGCACGTTGCAGAACACAGCGTTGTTCTTCCAAGACAGGCTGTAGCCATCATGAAGAACAGCAGTCAGACACCGTGATCCTATCTTTTACGCGCTCTTGGCGACTTAGCCCTTCAACGCCAAGAGGATTTTCACCACAGAAGCATGAAAACACGAAGCCGAAATCGTCAACGCGCGCATTGGCTTTACGTGGTTGGTTCAACACCTGTCTCGATCGGCGTAATCTGTGGCCCGAGGCCCGTTTCATTGTAACCGGCATCGGGCAAAACGTGTATCACTGAAGGTCTTTTCTTACATAGACTTGCAACGGACGCTCTTGAGTTCTATACTCAACTAAAAGCAGGGAGTATTCATGCAAGCGGAAGACAGACCCATTCACTTCTCGGCGGAATTGTTGCATTTACCGTGCAAGCACGAGGTCTCGGTACTTCAGAAACTGTATTTCGACCTTTCCCAGACGCGGGAAGCGGCGTATGACAACACGGATTTCAGCGTACCGGGCCGGTTCCGGTTTTTCTCGAAACGGGGCGCGAAAAACCAGTCGATTTTCCTGTTCCTACCCGACCGCTTCATGCTGGCTGAGGAATGGGTGGATATCCCCCTTTCTGATTTCATTGAACGGCTCGAGGTCGTCGCCGCACAAGCAATGGATGCGCTAAACATTCCGTTCTTCCCGGCCCACACCCTCACACTGCGGACGACATTCGCTCTGACCCATTTCGAGAATGCGCGCCAATTCCTGTTGGACCACGTCTGTAACCAGGAGGGCCATCTTGACCCGCATTTTGAACGCCCGATTGCCGTAGGCGGCATGCGACTGGTGCTACCCGAGACGCCGGAATATTCGGGGTCGTACAATATCATTATCGAATCGTTTCGGCACAGCCAAAGGGAAGTCTTTGTCGAGGTGAAGGCCATTTTCGCCCGGCAGCGGGTGATGCGCGATGGTTTGAGCTTAATTGGCGACAATTTCCGGGCGGTTCAGGGATTCATTGCCGATACCATATTCCCCTTCCTCAACCAATACGACGCCCCAAAAGACAACCGGAACTGAACATAATGCAAATAATTGTTACTAATGGACTTACCGCAC
This sequence comes from Candidatus Hydrogenedentota bacterium, assembly GCA_046483455.1. GTDB lineage: Bacteria > Hydrogenedentota > Hydrogenedentia > Hydrogenedentales > SLHB01 > UBA2224. The sequence continues at coordinate 3,298 of JAWODE010000526.1, forward strand.
AACATCCGCTCAGGAAGACGCGCTGACAAGCCCGGGAAAACCATTCCTGATGCCCTCACCTCCACCCGAAATTTCCGTGGTCATGCCGTGTTACAACGCAGCAAAGACCCTTCGCCATGCCATTGAATCCATCCGAGGCCAAAGTTTCCTCGGGTGGGAACTCATCATCATCGATGATGGTTCTACCGACAATTCCCCCGCCATTTTGGAAGCCTATGCCGCCGAAGACGACCGCATCCACCCCGTGCACGAGATCCATGGCGGGATTGTACGTGCCCTGCAGAAGGGATGTGGCCGGGCACGGGGCCGTTACATCGCACGCATGGACGCCGATGACATCGCCCTGCCCCAACGATTTGAAAAACAGCACGCATACATGCAAAAGCATCCAAATACGGTTCTGTGCGGGACCCATGTAAGCATGTTTGGAGCCGAAATCGGCGAAGGGCGTAAACGGTACGAAAAGTGGTTGAACAGCTTACGGAAACACGAAGACATCGTGCGCGACTTATTTATCGAATGCCCCATCCCCCACCCCACGTTCTTTCTTCGCCGCGAAAGCTTCGAGCGTGTCGGAGGATACAAGGACCACGACTGGCCGGAGGACTACGACCTGTGCATGCGGCTGTTTCTGGAGAATGCACGATTCGGGATGGTCCCCGAGACCCTACTGCAATGGCGGGAATCGTCGGACAGGCTGTCCATGACCGCGGAACGGTACTCGCTGGGGCGGTTTCGAGCCCTCAAGCGCGCCTATTTGGGCCGTTCTTACCTCGAAGGACGGTCCGGCTTCTACCAGTGGGGCGCGGGCGAAGTGGGCAAGACCTGGCTCCGCGAATGGCAAACCATTAAACCTCAAGCAGTTGCAGATATCCATCCCCGCAAGATTGGGCGTGAGATTCACGAAATACCCGTCATTGCACCGGATGATCTTCCGAGCCCGGGAACGACATTCATCATCATTGCCGTGGGGGCGCCGGGCGCCCGGGAGGAAATCCGCGCATGGCTGAGTTCCCGGGGGTATGTGGAGTTGCGCGACTTTGTCTTCGTAGCGTAACGTCAGAGCGTGTTAACTCTACCGGCGATGGAAACGTTATATCGATGGAACACGATGTGAACACAAAGCGGGCCGATCAGGACGATGACGCGCTGGCCTTGGCGGCAAAGGCTGGTGACCGCCTCGCCTATGATGAATTGGTCCGGCGGCATCAGGCGCGCGTCTACGGAGTGGCCTACCGGTTTGCATCAAACAGGGAGGATGCCCTCGACATAGCCCAGGAGGCCCTTTTCAAGGCGTATCGGAAGATCGGCTCCTGGGAACCGCGAAGCGGGTTTGTGCCATGGCTTCTGCGCCTGACGGCCAATCATGCCATCGACCATTTGCGGCGCGCCAAACGCCGGAAGAATACGCGGCTGGCCAACTACTTCCGCGACGGGGAAGCCGAAGTGGTCTCCGAGCGCCAGCACGCGCAACCGGGGACCAGGGCGCGCGCAGAGGAGATTGGCAACCATGTGCAACGTGCACTGGACGTGTTATCGAGTGCTCAACGCCAAGTATTCGTGTTGCGGCACTATGAAGGGCTACAACTGGCGGAGATCGCCGACGCCATGGGATGCAGTATCGGAAGCGTGAAGGTCCATTTGTTTCGCGCCGTGAGGAAACTCCGGGATGAACTGAAAGATGTGGACCGCTTTTAGAATCGCAGCCGATATATGAGGATGAACGGATCGGGGATTACAAGAATATGCTGAGAAAACGCAAAGCTGAAGGACTGATGGCCCAGGCGCTGTATGAAGAGCTTTCCGCGCGCGATGCCGCCTTTCTCGAAGCGTACTTCCGCGACCATCCCGAAGCACAGGGGGAAATGGAATCGATGCGCCATTTTGTGGAAGCGGTACCCGTGACACGACCGGTTTTCGACGCGAACCTGGCGGCGGCTGTGCGAGCCCGCATTGAAGAAGAAAAGGGAACGCCCGAGAGGCGGTCGTGGCTTCGTCCCGTGGCAGTGGCGGCATCTCTGGCGATCGGCGCTATCATAGTAGGCATTGCGCTCCTGAACGCACAAAACACTCCTGCTCCCCGTGACAACTTTGCTGCTCGCACTGCTCCTGAGACCCCGGATACTTCGCCCCTGACAGAAGCAATCACGAAGGCTCGGGAGCTCGTTGCCGAGGGCAACTCCGCCGATGCATATAGGACGCTCTCGCGGACCATCGAACGAGCCCCGAGCGCTCCCGAAGCGGGCGAAGCCCAGATGTTGCTGGCAAATATCGCATTCGATCACTTGCATTGGTATGAACAGGCTTACAGCGATTACGAACGACTCTTTAACAAATACCACCAAACGTGGCTGGGAAGCCCGGCCTACGTGCGAGACCGGCGCGACCTGTTGGCCGAAGCGCGGCTGGTTCAGTTCAAGTCGTTGCAGGACCTCGATGCCGCCCGGTCAAACCAGCTTGACCCCATGGGGGCATTGGCGCATGTGATTACGGCCTACCCCAACCAAGCCTATGTGCGTTCGCAAGCGGCCATGGAAATGGCCAAGCGCACCATCGAATCCGGTGCCATCGACCCAGAATCTCCTAATGCGCTGGTCGAGGCCTTACAGCATGCGCAGGAACAAAGTACCGATCCCATGGTAGTCGCGCAATTGTCGTATCAAATGGGGCACCTCTACGAATCCGAGTACAAAGAATTTGACAAAGCGCGGGAGGCTTTCCTCCAGGCCTCGCAGCATCCCGCCCTCCAGCAACAGGCCCGCTCCGCGCTTTCACGGCTCGATGCGGGAAGCGGAGAGTGAAAGAATTCTCTGGCGAGTTAGCTATTCTCTTTGGTCAGACCAATCGGTCGGATCGCACTGATCGGCCCAATCCCCGAGCCACCGCACAAACCTGAAAATACACGGCAAACGGCATCGCGGTCCCCAAGGCGTGTACAATACCCGCGTGCACTTTGGGAAAGCTGGAGAGGAAGAACCGTTCATGCAAATACGCCGCATTGTTTCAGGGGGACAAACCGGCGTGGACCGTGCAGCGCTTGACGTGGCCCATCGCCTGGGCATCGGCTGCGGTGGATGGTGCCCAAAAGGCCGCTTCGCCGAGGACGGTCCCTTTTCCCGCAACTATCCGTTGAAAGAAACTCCCAACCCCGTATATGCAGAACGAACCGAGTGGAACGTTCGCGACTCCGACGGTACGC
>JAWODE010000623.1:0-6980 GCA_046483455.1 Candidatus Hydrogenedentota bacterium
TCGATGCTGTGCTCTTCGATCACATTGCGGTGGTCGTCGGAGTACAGCTGTTCGAGCCACTTGCCCATGCGCGACCGGATGCGGACACTACGCTTGCGGGGTGCGAAATGCCGCGTCACAATCTCGGGAACGTCTTCGGCCTGCACTTTTGCATAGAGGCAGGGCGGGCGGTCCGGCAGATGCACTTCCAGCATGGGCGTTTGATGGCACATGCCAACACAGCTTACGCGTTTGACGCGGACGGGGGCCTCAATGGTTTGGAGCGTATCCTCGAGGGCGATGCGGACTTTATCGCTTCCGCCCGCAATGCAACACGAGCCGAGCCCCACCCGGATTTCTCCCGCGGATTCTCGAGCGCCATCGCCGCGTGCAAGAGGGCGTTCCTGTTTGTTGGCCTCGTTAGCGAGGAAATCTTCGATAAGGAAAGAGACTTTTTCAGACTCGACGTGTCCGTACGTGACGCGCTCGATTTGCACGGCGGGGGCGAGGGTGCAGCAGCCCAGGCAGGCAACCCGTTGCACCGTGAATTGGCCGTCCTTGTCCGTGTCTTCGCCGTCCGCGATCCCGAGTTCTTTGATGAATGCTTCGAACACGGCCGGGGCGCCTTTGACATGGCAGGCCGTACCATCGCAGACGTTAACGGTGTACCTGCCCATCGGGCGGCGGCGGAACCGGGGGAAGAACGTCGCGATGCCTTCGATGGTTGCGGGCGTGATCTCGGTGATCTCGCACACCCGTTTCAGGGCCGCATCGGGCAAATACCGAAAGCGGTCCTGGATCGCGTGGAGAATGGGTATTGTGGCGTCTTTCCCGCAACCCACTTCGGCCACGATGAAGTCGATATCGTCTATGCAGAATCTAATTTCCGTCATGACCTTCAATACAAAGGAGATGCTGCTCGGTGCGCACGTACATGCGGTGGTCGAGATACGCCGGTGTGGCGTACACGGGCTCGCCCAACTCGAGCGCCCCGAGCAACTCGAATTCCTCCCCTGTTCCAAAAATATTCATCGTTCCCTGCAAATCCGCCACGTAGATGCGGTCGCCGATGCGAATGGGGGATGAATAGAATCCCTGATCGAATTCATGAAACCACACTTCCTCGCCCGTCTCTTTGTCCAGGCAGATGAATTCGCCCAGCGACGTGGCAAAATAGAAATACGCGTCGCTGCTTGTCGGACTGGATACTTCCGGTAGACTTTGTTCCCACTGCCAGAGAATCTCGGACTGCACGGTGTCGTTTGGGGCCGACAACCGCACCGCCGTTGCCATGGCGTATTCATTGGCGACGAACACCGTATCGCCCGAAATCGCCGGTGAGGGCGCGACCTCGCCGTCGAGGCCTTCTTCTGTCCATAACAGTTCGCCGGTTTGGGGGTCATAGCCGTCGACATCGCGTTCGGAAGCGAGGATCAACTGAAATCCGAACGGCGTCGGCGGACAGGCCGGAGACGCCCACGAGATATAGGTGCGTTCCGCCATCCACACCTCTTCACCGGTTGCCGTATCCAGAGCCAGCAAGCGGGGCTGATTGGTGTCGTCGAGTTGAACGTAAAGCTTATCCTCGAATGCGATCAATGACGAGGCGTGGCCGTAATGATTCTGGGGCACGCCCAGATTGCGTCCCCACACCAGGTTGCCCTCGAAATCGTAACAGGCGATGTCCCCGGTGGCGAAGATAGCAAAGGCGCGTTCGCCATGCACCGCCATGGTGGGCGCGGCGTAGCCCGTGTCTTCCGTGACGCGCGGCGGCTCGGCAGGACTCCCCGGAAATGCGGGGAGGGCTTGATTCCAGACCAATTCACCGGTCTCGGTATCGTAGCAGTAGACATTGTGCTCCTCTTCGGTAGCGCCGCTGATGAACAACCGGTCTCCCCACACCACCGGCGAGTTGTAGTCGGCCCGCGGCGTCTCGACCTTCCACCGAATGCCTTTCCCCGATTCGATATCCCATTGCATGGGCGCGGTGGTGAAGTGAGCCACGCCGTATCCGCCTGGGCCCCGGAAGGACGGCCACTGGGCAAGCATCTCATCCCACGTGGGAAACGCTTCGGGTTCTTCAGTTCCCGGCGTATCTTCCGCGACTATTTCGGCCGGTGCCGAAGGTCGTTCGCCGGGAAGCGGGACATCGGTAGGCGTCATGTATGCGGCCGTAAGTGTTACCAGCACGAGAATGATGGCAATGCCCGTGATGAGTTCCTTGGACCGGGCGATGGCATCCCAGTAGCTTTCTTCACTTGGACCCTCTTGCGCGCGGGGCATTCTGGGTCTCCATCGAGCGGCGAGACGAAATGCAATTAGAAAGACGACGGCGCTTGCAAGCAATAGCTGGCCGCCAAGGCGCAACTGCGTCTGGCTCGTGAAGAACGCTTTCCGCACAAGGAGGTCCAACGTGCGGATTTCTTTTACCAGTTCTTCGTCTTTGCCGGGGGAAGCGGCCAGTTGTTCGCGCAGTTTCAGGAGTTCCGGGTTATCCAAGGGGTCAACCGCCCGGATCTGCAGATAATTGATAATCAGCAAGGCGGCCAATACCAGCGTAAATATTCCCGCAACGGCCGCGACCACGACCGCGATGCGCCATTTCGCTTGATCCGGCACAAATTCAGGTTTCTTGTTTTGCAACTGCGGCATCTTCCTCCTCGATGGGACAATAGGGGAAACAGCGGGCGCAACTCACGCACGCCTGCCGGTCCGTCTCGTAATCTTTATGCTTGCGGACAATCGACAAGCTTATCAGTTTTCCGGCTATTACAAGCCCTAGAAACGCTCCCAAAAGGGTGGATTTCCATTTGAAATCCGCCCGAACCGCATGGGCTTCCGCGTATAATTCGTCCGTTGTCTGCACATTGGCCCGGAACGCTTCGCTTTCCAAAGTCATCTCGTCATAGTACCCTTTTTCCTCCCCGGCGATGCGCTCGGCAAGCTGGACGGTCGGGTGCATGCGCGCAAGCAGGTTGTGGGCTAAAAGACCAGTTAGCGCGCCGCCCGCGATAAGGATGGGCGCCAGGGCGAGCATCAGGCCGAGTTTGCGCGCGCCTTCTTTGCGGCTTACCGGAGCTTTCTCGGGCGTCGGTGTGTTAATGGCCCCGTACGGGCAGGCGTCCTCGCAGAGTCGGCACTGGATGCATTCGCCGGGGGTGATGCGGGCATGCCACTTCGAAAATCGGCTCATCCACCCGAGAAGCACGCCGTAAGGACACAAAAAACGGCAGTAGGGCCGGCCGACGAATAATCCCAGCACCAGCAGAATGCCGCCCGCCAGAAACATGTTGAAGCTGGCGCCGAGACGGAAAAACCCGACGAAGGGATCGTACCGGCAAATCAAGTATCCACTCCCCGTGGCTACGGCAAGTATGGTCAGCCCGAGATAAAGGTACGGAACGACTCCCAGTACCCTGTCGACTGTGCGCGGAAGGGTTACCGGCCGGACAGCCACCACTTCCTGGATAGCACCCAAGGGACAAACCGCCGCGCAAAAGACCCGGCCAAAGAACAATGCAAAAACCAGAGGCAGCAGGAAAAAGGCCACCACGGCGATCGGCACAATGCCGAGGCCGAGCATCCCTTCGGTGACGTTCTGCACCGAGCCGACGGGGCAGATGCAGCCCTCGCGCCAGAACCCGAAATAGGCAAGCGAGAAAATGGTCAATCCGAGAACCGCGGGACGCGAGCGCCGTTTCAAGACCAACCACGCCGCCAATGCCAACGCCCCAGCTAATATGGCGACGTCCCAAAGGTCATTGGTGCGTCCGGCCTGGGGGGTGTGCATTTCCGGGTGTTCGTAGTCCGACTCGAATTCCGGCATGGGGAACCGGAACTCCGCTCGGGCCACACCGCCCAAGAGGAGCAGGAGAATCAGTATGAGGGTAAGGATTCTCGGGTTCATTCCTGTACCGAATCCCCTTTCTGGTCCGTCTTGAGCAAATAGCCCTGTTCGGCGGGAATGCGTTGGTAGGCATCCGCCGGGCATGCTTCGGCGATAGCGCATTCATTGCAATGCACGCAGAGGTCTTGTTTGACCTGGAGATACAACGAACCATTGCCGAAAAGCGCACAGCCCTTCACGCATTTGCCGCATCCCACGCACAGGTCCTCGTCAATGGTGTATTGGAAGAACGGGTCCTCGACAAATGTCCGTTTGATGGCTGATACCGGACACAGCTCGTTCTCGGCCCCGGTGTCGCGGTCTATTGCGCCGGGTTGAAGGAATCCACCGCACAGGTCGCAGTACCCGCAGATTTGATACGAATGCACGCATTTCACCGCGGAGGGACTCAGCACGCACTCGGTGGCGCACCGGCCGCATTGCACGCATTTCTCCGGGTCGATTTGCCAGACCCAGTCGCCGGACGCCGGGGCGGCGGTTTTCCAGATGATGCCGCCGATGCCGAGAGCAGCCGCGGTGCGGATGAAACCGCGGCGGTCAAGTTGCTTTTTCTCGTTCATGATTTTTCCTCATTGCGTTGTTGCCGAATGGGACAGGCCGCATAAGCCCGGCACGCGCTGCAGGTTCGTGGGTCGGTGCATGCGCCTTCTTTCCATCGGCGCCATACGAGCATTCCGCCGGCGAAGCCGAGGCCGCCCAGTAAGCAGGCGCGTATGAGCGCGTGGAAGAACTCGCGGCGGTCTATATTCTCCCTTTGCATCTCAGCCTTCCTCCTTCTTGATCTCGAATACCCGGATGGCGTTCTCGTTGGCGTCTAAGACCAGAATCCGGTCGTCCGCATCGACGGCGATGTCCAACAGCGGCGTTTTCAACTCGGGCGAAAAGGGGCCTGTCGGAGCTCGATGGAACTCCTTTGGGTCGGCCACGAGTCCTAACAACTTCTGGTCCACCGAGTAGAGTTTTACGCGGAAAAGACCTTTTTCCGCCGTGACAAGCGTGCCGTCGGACCGAAAGGCGATGTGGGTGGGGTTGCAACAACCGCAGAACCCGTCGATCTTCATCGAAGGACGGTACCACGACGAAACCAAGTCGCCGTTCGGCCGGTAGTGTTCGAAACCGTGGCGGCCGGGGTTTACGACCCACAAAGCACCGGTATTGTCGAATGCGATATCCAAATACGGACTGGGTACGACCAGGCCGGGGATGTCTCTGTCGGGATTTTTTTCTCCGATGCGCGTCAGCAGGGCGCCGTCGTAATCGAAACGCAACACAACGCGTTGCCCGGCATTGGCTACGTAAACGTTTTCCTCATCGGCCGCGATCGAGGTGATATGGGCCTGCTCCCCAAGAAGCGGCCAGGAGTTCTTTGGTTTCCCATCGGCATCGAGGATTTCCACCCGGTCCAGCATACCGAGAACGATGTGCTCGTCAGGTGAAACGGCCAAGCATTGCGGTGTGGCATCAAGCGGGTACTGCGCAATGGCTTCGCCTGCCAGATTCAAGATAACGAGTTTCTTATCGCCCGCTGCGAAGATGCGCCCGTCTTTTGTTGAAGCGAGTGCGTTTAACCCGGGAACCCCGGGATCAATCGGCGGCAATTCCGACCCAATGATGAGGGAAGGGTCGGCCTTTTCATATTCGGCCACATCGTACCGGAACGATTCGGGCGGATCGGGACGGCGCGCGGTTGAGGCCAGCCATGCAGCCGCGCTGACCGCCACCACGGCAATGGCTACCCACATCCATACAGGAATGCGCCTATGCTGCTCGTCGCTCATTGACTTGGCCGCTCCTTTGCCGTTGCGCTTGCTTCGATGCAAATCATTCTCGTGGAATCCCGAAGGAGCATGCGTGTGCCGGCTATCGCAATGGGACCCCACGCGTCCTGTCCATCCAGCACCCGTATTTCATCCAGGGGGGTGTACTGCTCACGGCTCTGTTCGGTGACGGTCAAGACACCATCGTCGCTCAGCACGTAAAACTTGCCGTCGGCCAAAATATAGGGACCCAGACCAAAGCGGTTTGCCTGACCGCTGGACCATACAAGCGACCCCGCCGGGTCGTAGCACACGAATTGACCGCGCAAAGCGCCTGCGTCTTTCGGCATGATAGCATGAAGCAATCCGTCGTAATAAATGGGGGTCTGCTGTTCGCAGGCGAGCCACTCCGCGGGCCCGCGGTCGAAGAGAACCTCCGCGGAAAAACCGTCGCTCTGTCTGCTCAACTGTACCATCAGGCTGCCGTTGCCATAGCCTGCCGTAAAGAGAATCTTGCCATCGCCCAGCGGCACGGGCGACGGCGCTACCACGTTGGCGTCCCACGGGATTTCCCACAGAATGCGGCCGGCATCCGGGCCATCCGCCGCGACTCCGACAGCCCCGCCGATGGCGCAGTATACATACATTCGGGTGTTCTCAAAGGTCATGGGCATGATGGAGGAATGCGACATGCCCCAGCCGTTGGGGTTGGCGGTCTCCCACACGGGTTCCCCCGTTTCGCAATCGATGGCGGTCATCAGGACCTCGGGGCCGCCGGGAGCGAGGATGGCCATCCCGTTATCGATCACCGGGCATTGTCCCGTGTACCAGAGAGGTTCGGTGGCGTCGTATTCATCCTGCATCGAGATGCCCCAGCGAAACGTCCCTTCTTTCGCATCCAGGCATACGACGTGGCAGCGGGGGCCGATGGTGACGACAAAATCGTCCGTCACCGCGGGAATCGTGCGCGAGAAGCCGTGGTTGCGTTTGATGCTCACCGGATACGAGTGACGCCAGATTTCCTCGCCGTCCTCGAGGGAGAAACAGCGGATGGCATCGGCGCGGGCGGTCTCGTCATAGTCAATGAGGTAGACGCAGCCGTTGAGCACGGCGGGCGCGGCGTGGCCTTCCCCCAGTTCTACCGACCATAGGATTTCCGGGCCGTCGTCTTCAAAGGAATCGGTGAGCGGATAGTCTTGCTTGTAAATGTTGTCAAAATCGGGGCCGCGAAACCGGGGCCAGTTTCCCGGCAAGTCTGCCGCGACGCCGCTGAACTCTTGAAAGGTGCCGGACAAGTCCGTTGCCAGGCTGCCGGAGGAAGCATCTTCCGGGCGTCC